>NZ_LFRO01000023.1:0-77306 GCF_001512385.1 Methanoculleus sp. DTU007
AGGAGGACGTTTCGCACAATATCCACGTCATGGATCATCAGGTCTTCAACGACCGAGGAACTGTTCACCCGTGCCGATGCCGGGTTATGCCGTTTTATCTCGATGTAGAGGGGGTTCCGGACAATCTTTTTGATCTCGGGGAGGATAGGGTTGAACCGTTCGATGTGGCCGATCCCGGTTACGAGGCCGTCCGGGATCATCTGGATAAGCCGCCTGCTCTCGTCAGCAGTTGCGCAGATGGGTTTTTCGATGAGGAGGGATACCCCGGCATCGAGGACTTGCTCTGCAATCTCGAAGTGGTAAGAGGTCGGAACACAGACACTCACTGCATCCACGCCTCCGAGCAGGTCTTCAATGCTTGAAGAGACTGTTGCCCCGAAGGCTTCGGCAAGGTCGCGGGCCGCCTCCCGGTTAAGGTCGTACAGGTAGAGTGAGTCCACCGCCTTCAACTCTGAATAAACACGGGCATGATTCCTGCCCATCATTCCGACACCGATCACCCCTACATCCAAGATCTCACCGCCAGTAGTTTTTGCTGCACTCGCCTGGATCGAAAAGACTCATCCTGCCAGACCGCTGATGGCCCCCTTGCATGAGTTCAAAACTCATAAATTTTTTGACGGCGAAACCAATGCTGTGTTCCGACCCAGGGGGTATCTTGCCCGTGTCATGCGTATTGACCCGATCCAGCGTCAGAGCCTCATCAGCCTCGCCTCAACCCTGGGCCTCACCGCCGTCGGGTTTCTCTCCACGATGCTCTTTGCCCACACTGTCGGTCCCGCGATACTGGGTGCGTACTTCCTCTTTGTTGCCTACTTCAGCATCTTCAACCTGATCGGGGACGGAGGGTTCGGGGGTGCCGCGGTAAAGCGGATCAGCGAGGGCGAGGATCAGAATGCATATTTTACCGCGTTTCTCGTCCTCCGCGTGATGCTGGTGGTCGTCTCGGTGTGCCTCCTCCTCATCGCACAGCCATACCTTGTCGACATCACTTCATCAGGGGTCTTTCCCTGGCTGGTCTTTGCGCTGGTCGCGAGCGTCTTCACGAGCATCACCATTAACGGGGTCTACGGCAGCGGGAAGGTCGGTGTCAACCAGATCGGCCACCTGATCGATAACCTGGTCCGTGTCGTCGTCCAGGTCGTTGCGGTCGTCCTCGGCTACGGTGTTGCGGGGCTCGCCGGGGGGTTCGTTGCCGGGCTCCTCGCGGCGGGGCTCGTCAACTACCGGTTCCTCGATCTCAAGCTCGCACCGTTTGGCCGCTCGCACATCGTGAGCCTCTTTGCCTTTTCATTCTGGGGTTTTCTCAGTTCAAGCGGTTCCCTTGTCTTCTCGTACGCCGATACCATCATGATCGGTTATTTCCTGACCGATACCGAGGTCGGTATTTACCGCGTGGCGCTCCAGCTCACACTGGCTGCAACGTTCGTCACCACAGCGCTCCATACCACGCTCTACCCGAAGATCAGTTACTGGGGGAAACAGAACGATCTTGTTTCGGTGGAGCGTGCACTTGCCCGTGCCTTCACCTACTCGCTCCTCCTCGCGGTCCCGGTCGTTCTCGGCGGCTGGATCCTCGGGGAGCGTCTCCTCTACTTCTTCTATGGGGAGGCATTCTCCACCGGGGCGGGAGCTCTTGCGATACTCCTGCTCGTCCAGGTTGTTCATGTCTTTATGTTTCTCCAGACGACGTGCTTGAACGCCCTCGACCGGCCGAGGGACTCGTTCCGGGTGACGGCAGTTGCAGTTGCTGCGAATATTGGGCTCAACCTCTATCTCATCCCGGCATACGGCATCGTCGGGGCATCGGCGGCAACACTCGTCACCATGGTTCTCAATGCAGCGCTCGCCTACTATGCCCTATCCCGGAGTATTCGGGTAACGATAGAGCCCCGCAGCGTGGGTAACATCGTCCTTGCTGCACTCATTATGGCGGTCGTTCTTGCGGCCTATTCACTCGTCGTCCCGCTCTCAAACGTCTTTGTCGTTCTTGGGGCGGTTGCGCTCGGCGGGCTGGTCTACTGCCTGGTCCTCCTCAGACTTGATGGTGGTATCCACGACGAACTCAAAGACCTGGCCGGAAAACTGGGTCTCCCGTGGCCCGGCTCACTCTAAACCCGGGAGAACCACGGTCCACGGGCTGCGCTTGCTATCATCCTAACACCCCCCGGAAACCTCTCTCAGTTTAATTGAAGTAAGATGGTGCAGCAGGTTGTGCTCATATGAGAGGATGATGATGAGGAAGAATATCCGTGAACTGGAACGTGATGAGTTTTTGCTTGCAGAGAGGGTCTGGATGCACTACCGCGGCCAGAAGTCCGATCCGACACGGGAGAGGATCTTTGGCGTCTTCGTCGATGGAACCCTTGCGGCGACGGCTCGCTGCACACGCCATCCGGAGGGGCTTGAGATGGACTGCGTCTTCACCCTGGACGAGTACCGTGGAAGCGGATATGCAAGGGAAGCTGTCCAGAGACTTCTCGAAGAATGCGGCTCCGAGACGATCTACATCCACTCAACACTTCCATTGATTGGGTTTTACGAAAGACTCGGGTTTGAACTCATCCCGGAGGCGAGGCTGCCGAAGAGTATCCGGGAGCGGTTCCTCTTCTGCTTTGGGGAGATGGCGGGCTGCAACGTGGCTCCCATGATGCGCAAGCCCGGGGGCGGGTAGTCGCCAGGAGCCATACTTATGCGGCTGCCCTGAATGGGGCGAAGAGTGGAGCCCGGGACATCCAGGGTCTTGCCTTAGTGTTCGATCTTCCTGATATGCTCGATGGCGTTCTCCGCCAGTTTCTCCCGCCCCTGCAACTCGGCGACGTCGCGTATCGCCTCAAGCATATGGACAGAGTCTTCGAGGAAACTCAGGATATCGGCGGGGTAGAGGTCAATCCCGTACTCGTCGAGAAGGTGGGCACTGATCTGGCGGTGATCAAGCCCCATCTCACGAAACTCGATGATCGCAAGGGTGAACTTCCGCTCAGGGCATCCGCAGTAGGGTGCGTTTTTGCATTCACAGTCCATGAAGTCGCGGAAAAAAGCGAGGAGCTGCTCCCGCATCCGGCGATCGAGGTTATCGAAGTTGATTGCCCTCCCGAGCGCCTCAAGAAATGCGCCTGAGAAGACATGATCCGGGAGCCGGAATCCGGCTGCCCGTTCAAGTCTCCTTGCCGCCCGAAATCGGGCCTTATCTGCAATCACGAGACTTCTCCAGGCTCCTCGTCAAACTTCGCGAGTGACTTCATGGCGTTGCCCATGGTCTCGATCTCGATTAGCCACTCGTCAAAGAGGCTTGGATTCTCCACGTTGTCCTTGATATATTTTCCGCAGCAGGTGGCACCATCGATCACGGCCGCCCCGATATTCGCTGCAACCTCAAGCGCCTCATCGAGGTTCTCCTCGTCGATGCTCCGCCCCTTCTTCACAAGCGTCTTGATATCTTTATCAAACTCACCCTCGAGGTACTTCCGGCAGGCAGTAAAGAGCACCAGCAGCGAGAGCTGGAGCGATCCGATGATCTCCTCGAGGTCTCCTTCGGGGAGACCGGTCATAACAATCAGCTCCACATCGTTGAGCTTCTCAATGGTCTCCTCCTTCGTGAATCGGCCGTTCTGGTAGAGACGGATGATCTTTAAGACCGAGAGGGTGATATCCTCAGTGAAACTGTAGAGTATCTGTTCCCCTTCGGAGACCTCTTCGCCCTCTGCGGGCTCGAAACTTGCCTCTTCCAGCGTCTTAATCCAGTTGTCCCAGCGCTCCTGATTGTAAAAAATATAGAAGAGTTTCATGGGTTCTGCCTGTTTGGCACTCGCCTTCTTTGCCATATCAGTACACATTCGGAGTGCCTCTGTTAAATACCATTTGCTCACGATGCAGAAGGCTTAAATTGCCGCGATTCGCGAAGATTCATGTAGGTCGAGCGAGCATAAAAAGAGGAGATGCGAGATAGACTGGGGCTGGCTTCGCTCATGAAATCCTTTGAGCCTATTGCGGCCGCCCAAGGACTCCTTGCGCGGGAGATTCCGGGGACCATACGGGTCCGGTCCACCGGCGATCATCGAGCTCCTAGTGAGGTCGACCTGGCGCATCATGCAGAGTTGGAGCGGTTGCTCGATGCGGTGAAAAAACCGGGTTTTGAGGATGTTATGGCTGCTCCGGAGGGCTATCGGGAAGGAGGCGCAGATTCGTGGAAGCGGTGATGATTCGGTACAGCGAGATCTTCCTCAAGAGCGAGCCGGTGAAACGCCGGTTCATATCGATCATGATCGAGAACATCCGGCTCGCACTGGAGGCCGAAGGGCTCTCTTACCGCATCGAGGCTCCCCGGGGGAGAGTTCTGATCTACGGAGACGAACCCCGGCAGATTGCCGGGGTGGCGGCAAGGACGTTTGGTGTGGCAAGCGTGAGCGTCTGCACGGTGACCACGCCCGATATCGAGGGGATCTCGGCTGCAGCCGTTGAGCACGCCAAGCGGCGTCTCCACCCGGGAATGTCGTTTGCCGTCCGGGCACGCCGCTCGGGGGTCGAGGGATTCAACAGTCAGGAACTCGCGGCCGAGGTTGGCTCAGCCATCCTTGACCGGATCTCTGATGCAAGGGTTAACCTGACGGCGCCCGACTACGAGGTCTTTGTTGAGGCCCGGGAGTTTGGCGGCCTTGTTTACGATGAGAAGATCGATGGGCCGGGCGGTCTCCCGTATGGGACACAGGGGGAGGTGCTGTGTCTTCTCTCGGCAGGGATCGACTCGCCCGTCGCGTCGTGGTTGATGATGCGCCGGGGCTGCCGGATGGTTCACGTCAACATGCGGGGCGGTCGATTCGGAGGAGCCGATCTGGAGCGGAACGTCCTCGCAAATCATGCCCGGCTCTCCACCTGGATCCCGGGGCACCCGCTTGATCTCCTTGTCGTGGATATGGAGCCGTTCTTTGAGGTGATCACGGGCTTGAAAGAGCCGCGCTACCGGTGCATCCTCTGCAAGCGGTTCATGCTCCGGGTTGCCGGCATCCTTGCGAGGGAGCGCGGCGCTTACGCGCTTGTCAACGGTGACAACCTGGGGCAGGTGGCCTCCCAGACGCTTGCAAATATGACCGTGATCGCTTCGGCGACGTCCATTCCGGTGCTTCGCCCGCTGATTGGGTTTGACAAGGAGGAGATCATCGAGCGCGCCCGCGCCATCGGGACGTTCGAACCCCATCCCGGGAGTGTCGAGTGCGCGGTTGCTCCCCGCTACCCTTCGACAGCGGCACCCGCGGAGACGATTGCACGGATTGAGGAAGAGATAGGCGTTGCTGCCCTCGCGGAGCAGGCTACCGGGGCGGTGCAGCGCTACCGCGCAAAGAACGGAGTGATTGAGTTGGTTGAGTGAGGGGTTCTGCCCCCGCTCACACTGTGCCGCTAAAAAAGAGTTGACGAGTCTTTCAGATAATATTCAACCCATTCTCCCGCGCAACCTCAATAAATGCCTCTCCGACATACCGGATCTGCTTCTCGGTCAGCCCGAAGGTGTTGAACTTCCAGACCCGGGTGGACCCGGGGATGACACCGGTGATCCCCCGCTTCTTTAATGCGCTCGAGAGGAAGAAACCACGTTTCTTGTGCTGCTGCGCGACCTTATCGAAGGACTCGCTGGTATCGATCCGGGTCAGGGTGTGCTGCCGCGGGTAATCTGAGAGCACCTTCGTCCCCTCGATGGAGAGGAGGGCGTCAACGACTGCCTGTGAGTGGGTTACCTCGGTCTCCCAGTGTTTCACCCGCTCCTTTACGTGAGGGAACGAGGCCATCATGCCGACGACGGTGACCCCCATCAGGGTGCAGCCCATCATCTCTATCTCCTTCATGCCGAACGACCTGCCCGTTACATCTCCCTTCGCCTGTGTCATCCGGAATACCCGCTCCGCGTGCTCGTTCGTCGTCGCAAGGAGGCCGGATGGTGCTGGGGCCGCCATGCTCTTGTGGCCCGACCCTACCAGAAAGTCGGCTCCGAGTGCCTTGCCGTCGATAGGCATGATCCCTACGGTGTAGGCCCCGTTGACGAGGACCGGGATGTCGTACTGGTGGGCGACCTTGATGATGCCCGCGACGTCATGAATGTTCCCGAACTGGTAGTCGACATGATCGACAAAGAGCAGCGGTGGCGTCTTCGAGAACTCACGGATCACCGCCTCAATCTTTTCCGCCGCAGCATCGGCGGTGATGTGATTATTTTTATCCTTTGGAATCTCCCGCGGGATCCCTCCAGCCGCCTCGATTGCCATAAACTCCGTATAGTGAGCGAGCGACGTCAGGATGACCGGATCGCCTTTCTCAACATATGTATTTGCCACCGCCTGGAACCCGCGGCGCGCTCCCGGCACCACCCGCACAGTGTCCATATTCAGCCACGCAGCAAGGTCCTTGTGGAACTGCGCGATCGGGGGGTTCTGAATATAATCAAGCCTGGGGGGATTCCGGCAGTTGTCACAGACTGAGTAGCCGTCGCCGAATGATATCGCCGCTTTCATGGCGTCCGCGGTGAGTCGCCCGCCTGCCTGAATCGGGTCAATGTTGATATACATCTCCTCGATGTCGCGTGACTCGATATCTACTGCGCATTTCACTGGATCAACTCCTCTTCAATGATTGCGATCTGCCGCTTCATCTTCTCTAACGTGGCTGCGGCGCGCGCTCTCTGTGCCTCGTCAAGGTCATGCTTGGGAGCTGTCTCCCGGAGCAGAAACCGGAGGTCGGAGAGGAGGAAGAGCGCCTGAAAAACTGCATCTACGGCTCTTTTCGACACGAGATCACCATACAAATATTGGTGAGGATATATTAGTTTACACGTATTTTTGACACCGACCCGGTGCCAAACACTTTCACAGCACAGAGATCAGGCATTTATACGCAAGAGACACGGAGACTAATTGGGCATGAAGATCGTTCATGTAGCAGACACACATCTCGGATTGTCGGCATTTAACCGGGTAGACCCCAAAACCGGGATGAACCTGCGCGAACAACTCATCTATGACAACTTCCTCGCCGCCATCGATCGAATCATCGACTTGCATCCCGATGCGCTCGTCCATGCCGGCGACCTCTTCCACCAGGTCAAGCCGAAAACCCGCGCCTACACAACGGCCCTCGATGCCCTTGGCCGTCTTAGAGATGCCGGGATACCGGTGCTCATGGTCGCGGGTAACCACAGCATGGCCAAGACCCGATATACGGCATCGCCGTTTGAGGTGCTCGAACGGGCAGGCTACCGCGCAAACGATCTCTACATCGCTCACCATAACCGCTATCGGCGGGTTGAACTCGATGACGTTGTCTTTCATCTGATCCCGAATATGCTTCTCCCTGAGGGGTACCGGGCAGCGTTTGAGGAGATAGAGTTCTCCTCCGGCACAGACGTGCTCGTCACTCATGGTCTTGCAAGCGTTCTCTCGGATCGAAGGCTCCGCACCGTTGCCGAACACGAACTGGATGCGACGATCCTCTCCGACCGGTTCGACTACATCGCGCTCGGCCACTTCCACGATCAGGTACAGGTCACCGATAATGCCTGGTACAGCGGGTCGCTTGAATACTGTAATTACGGTGAGATATCGGATACCAAGGGTGGCCTCGTCGTGGATCTGGCCTCGGGGGAGGTCCGGCATGTCGACCTCCCGCACACCCCCATGATCAACCTCGGCCGTATCAACTGCGACGGTCTCTCTGCCCGGGAGGTCGTGGATGGAATCCTTGACGCAGTTGATAGAGCCGGGAAGGGGATCTACCAGGCGATCTGCCAGATCACGCTTGATGGGATCCGGCGCGAGACACTCCGCGCACTTGACCAGAAGGCCCTCGCGGAGGTCAGGAGCCGGGTGCTCGACCTCAAACTGCAGGCCCTCACCATCGACGATCCATCCCGGATACTTTACGAAGACTCGCTTGTCGGCCTTGACTACGTCGCCGAGTTCAAGCACTTCGTGGAGATGGAGCACCTCGCCCCCGGCGATGAAGAGTTCGTGAAGAAGACCGGGACAGATGTCCTCAGAACGGTCATCGCGCGCCACAAAGAGGGGGAGAATGCTGCTGAATAAACTCCGGATGCGGAACTTCAAGCGGTTCCGCGACCAGGAGATCACCTTCCATGACGGCATCACGGGTATCATCGGGAACAACGGGACCGGCAAGAGCAGCATCGTGAGTGCTATTCTCTTTGCTCTCTACGGGCTTCAGGGGACGGGGCTAGATGGGAACTACATCGTCAGTTCCTTTGCGGGCCCGCAGGATGTCTGCGAGGTCCGCCTGGACTTCCTGGTCGGTGGCAACGAGTATGCCGTCGTTCGCAGGTTCAAGCGGCGCCCCTCCTCGACCCTCCACGAGGCGTACCTCTTCCTGAACCAGAAACTGCTTGCAAGCAGCGTCCAAAAAGTTGGAGAAGAAGTGCACCGGATCGTCGGCATGGGGCCGGGTGACTTCCGAAACACCATCTACGCCGGACAGAAGGAACTCCTCACCCTGCTCGAGAGCCGGGCCGGATCCCGGAAGGATTGGTTCATGCAGGTGCTGGGCATCGATTACCTCAAGAAAGACAGCATGGAGGAGTTAAAACAGATCATCGATGCCCGGGAAGGAACTCTTTTGGAGTTCACGGGAAGACTCCAGGAACTCGATGCCGCCTCGATTCGCGACCGACTTGAGGAACTTCGCGCCGAACTTGCCCGGGCGGAGGACGAACTGAAGCGGATCAGTGCCGGCGAGCAGAGCGCTGCAGAGATGCTTGAGCGCGCCCGTAAAGAGCGCGATCGGCTTCTCTCCGTGCGCGACCGCTACCTGCACCTCGCGCGGGAGAGGGAGGTGCTTGAGGCAGAGATCGCGCGGCTCCGCACCGAGTGCCAGGAGGGAGAGGCAGAGATCGCACAGCGGCAGCGGTTGCAGGACGAACTTAGAGATCTCGATCTCCTTGCCGGGCGTTACGAATCCTTAAAGGCAGAGCTCGCCCAAATGGCCGAGAATAGGGCAACCGTGGACCGCCTGAGGCACGAGGTGGAGACCGTTGAGGAGCAGATCCGGGAGTATACTGAACGCTTCGCAAAGATTGAAGCCGAACTCGCCGTACTGAAAAAAGATGAGGACGCGGTTGCTGGGCTTTCCGGTGATATTGCAGCGCTGCAGTCGCTTCATAATCGTATCTCGGCGATGAAGGCTCTCCAACCCGAATACGACAGTCTTCGTGAGGAACTTGCTCGCCTCGATGAGCGGTTTGCCCAGATAGAGCAGCGGGTCCTGGAGAACCGAAAGGAGATAGAGCGGATTGAAGGGAAGGTCCAGCATCTCCGTGCGCTGGAGGCCGAGGTCCGTGACCTCGATGCTCTCCGGGCCCGTGAAGAGATCTTTCTCTCGGCGGCGGAGTATGCCCGGCAGAGAGAGTGGTGCCTGCAGGAAGCTTGCGCCGCCTCCGAAGAGATGAATCAACTCGAGACCGAGATCGCCGGAGTTTCCCGGCAACTCGCCGGGATGGGTGCGATTGAGGAGCAGATTGAGTCTGCAGAGAGCAAAAAAGAGTACCTGACTTCACGGATCAGCGTGTGCGCCGAACGCCAGGAGACGATCCGCGAGGAGATCCGGCGGCTGGCGGAGCACCGGACCGAGATCATCACCGCAGGCCCGGAAGGGTCCTGCCCCATGTGCCACCAGAGCCTCGGCGAGCATTATGAGGAACTGGTCGACGATCTTGCAGCCGCCAGTGAATTAAAACAGAAGACGCTTGCCGATCTCGAGCACGAGTATGCGAGGGCAGTCGCCGAGCGCGAGGCCCTCATCGCAGGCTTACAGAACCTTTACCAGCAACGTACGGCATACCAGCGCTTAAAGGAACAGCATGCGCTTTATTCCTCCCGATACGAGCAGACCGCAGCCGTCCTGCAACGGCGCAAGACCGAGGCTGAAAAGTACAGTGCCGCAATACGGGCGCTTGGTATGGATGAATACGATCCCGAGGCGCATAATGCCCTCAAAGAGCGGATCCGGGACCTGACCGGGAAGCGGGCGGAGGCTGATACGCTCCGGGGCGAGTGCAGCCGCCTTCCCGCCCTCCAGAAGGAGCGGCAGCAGCTCATCGCCGATGTCGAGGATTACCTGGCCCGTAAAGAGGAGGCCGAGGCGAAGATCGCACGGCTCGGGTTCGACCCAGGGGTCCTGCAAGACCTGGAAGCGCAGGCGCAGGCGCTTGAGGCGTCTTACCGTGCGTATGCGCAGATGCAGGCCCGACTTCTGCAAAAACCAGCGCTTGAGGAGGAGCACGCTGTCGTTCTTGCAAAGATTGACGGGCTTTGTAAGAAGCGGGAGAGTGCGATGGACGAACTTGCCCGCCTCTCTTTTGACCCGGAACGGTTTGCCGCACTTGGCGAAGAATGCAACCGTGCCGAAGCAGCATTCCAGAGAGCGTTTGAACTCCGTGTGCGCCTCGAAGGACTCTCGCGGCTCTCCCAGGCGCTGGATGCGAAGCGAAGCCTCCTTGAGAGCCGTGAGGCTGAACTGCTCCAGATCGAGACGGATATCGCTGACCTGGGCTTTGACGAGAGTGCGGTCGCGGCAGCAGAGGGGACTATCGCTGACTGCGAGAGAAACCTTGCTACGGCGCGGGAGCAGAAGTACGCAGCGACTGCCCGAATCGGCAGCCTGAAGACTGATATCGAGGGTGAGACCGAGAGACTCTCCCGTGCCGAGGATCTCGCCCGGCGGCACGAGATGCTCGCCGAGGAGATCGGGCGCCTCAAACTGACCCGCTCGCTCATTAGGGACTATACAGACTACCTCCTCCAGGTGGTCCGGGACCGGATCGAGGAGGAGGCGGGAAGGGTCCTTGCCGAGATCACCGACGGGCGGTATGGCACCGTGCTGCTGGACGACGACTTCACTGTTCTTGTCAATGATATGGGAGATGACTACCCGGCCGAGCGATTCAGCGGCGGTGAGCAGGACGACATTGCCATTGCCCTCCGGATTGCCCTCTCCCGGTTCATCGCCGAGGTGAACCAGGTGCATGACTCCACGTTCCTGATATTTGATGAGATCTTTGGGAGCCAGGATGAAGAGCGGCGAAGCAACCTCTTGCGAGCGCTCAGGACGCAAGAGGTACATTTCCCCCAGATCCTCCTCATATCCCATATCTCCGAGGTACAGGATGAATTCTCGACGACGCTCGTGGTCGAGATGGGTGCGGATCAGGCAAGCAGAGTCCGGGAGATTGAGTGATGGACCCGAGCACTCACTACCGGGATGCAATCTGGCGGATTGCCGGAAGGATCCGCGACTCCGTCCCGGAGGACCTTTCCAGGCAGTTCTCAGTTAAGGGCGGGTTTGATGCGGCATCCTATCTGCATTGCCTGCCTGAGTTTGACGGGGCTGTCTGCGCGGTGGACGGGAGCGATGCCGTCGTCCTCGATGCCGGCAGTTTTGCTATCGCCGCAGTCCGGGCATCGGTCAGCGTGTACTCCGGCGAGACATGCCTCTGCCGTCGGACGACGCCTCTCCATATCGTCACGGTCAACCCCGGGGTGGGAAATGAGGACTTTGATGCACTTTTTTACGACTGTTTCCGCTGTTCCCCGAAGGTGCACCTCGATCATGACGATCCCGTCCGGAACACTGCGGTCATACGGGATACCCTTGAGTACTGGACTGCGATGGAGATGGCCGAGGAACTCAAGGCCGGAGATCTCATCGTCCTTGACGGCACGCTTCAGGTCCGTCATGCAAGCCATGATGAGATCGTCGAGAAACTCCTGAACCTCTGCAACCTCAGGGGCGTGCTCATCGCCGCGGTGACGAAACGGACATCCCTCACCTGGGGCGGGGGATACCCGATCCTCCCGGCGGCGGAAGAACTTGCACGTGATCTCGGGGTCCCCGCGCCCTGGTACCTCTGCGTCTCCGCTGTCGAGGGCCTGATCGATCGCCTGGAGACGCGTGCCTGGAAGCAGAGAGGCGAGCAGTACGTCGCGCGGCTGCACCGCCGGGCAGAACGGGCGTTCAAGGTGGAGATCCCCAAGTACTATAGCCCTGAAATGGTCGACCGGGTCTTCTCCGCGCTCTCCTTCTTTGCCGATGACGGGAGAGTGCCGGGCTACCCCTATCCGCTTCTCGATGCGCACCTCACCACCAAGATCGGGAAGGATGCGGTCGATCAGATCCGCCAGGATATCATGCAGGGGATGGACCGGCTCGGCATGAATCTTGCCGATTACATCAGCATCTTTGGTGACTATCATGATGAGTTTGATCGATATTGACGGCGACGACGCCTCGAAATACCGCCTGATCGGGGACCGTGTGCTCAGTTACCGGTTTGCGGTCCCCCATGACGCAGAACTCTATTTAGGGGATATCTTAAAGATCGTCGATGACGTCAAAGGGCTGACGTTCTTTGCCAAGGTGAGCGACCTTCTCCACGATTGCAACTTCTCTGACCCGAAATGGGATACCCGCCCTCACACAGAGCACTTTTACGCGATAGGGGAGAACGTCTTCATCCTTGTCGAGGCGATGCCGCTCGGTTACGTCGGGAAGGATGGCACCTTCCGAAAGCCGCGGACGATTCCTGCGAAGTTCTCCCGCGTCGAACTGCCGGAAGCCCGCGACTTTGCGTTCCTGCGGCAGGTGATGGGCGAGATCGAGGTCGGCGTGATGAAGACCGGCCAGGATGTACTTCGGGACGTGAGGGTGGCACTCCACTCGGCGGCGATGCGCCAGCATATGGGAGTCTTTGCCACAACGGGCATGGGTAAGAGCAACTTCATGAAGGTCTTCTGTGCCTCCTGCATGCGGGCCCGGAAGTTCGGGCTCCTCATTGTCGATCCCCACGGTGAGTATGTGGCTGGAGGCCGGTCATCGACTGGAGAGAGCACTCAAGGGCTCCTGCACTATCAGGCCGGCCGGGACGGCCTTGCGGTCTTCTCCACCCGCCCGGAGGGATTCCGGAAGAAGTACGGGTTAAACCGACTCTACCTGGACTATGGCGACTTCCGGATGCCCGACCTTCTCCTGCTCTACGAGCACTCGCAGCCGCAGCGTGAGGTCGTGGAGATGCTTGAGAGTGTCCCGGGCTCCGATGTGATCGATTTCTTCCAGCATACCGACTTTGCAACCTTCGATGCCGACACCTACACCGGTCCGCATCCCCGGATTGCCCGGGACGTGAGGAATTTCTCGCCGAGCACGCTCTCGGTGATGCAGCGGCGTATCGTGGGCATGCTCAACCGGAACCGCGATTTCCTCCGGAAACAGGGCTCCTCGATCCCGGATATCGTGAAAGCGCTCCACGAGAACAGGGTCGTCCTGATCGATATTCCTGGAATGAGCGAGCAGAGCGAACTGTTCGTCCTCTCAATCATAACCCGCAGGATCATGCGTATTCATCAGGGCGAGGACACGAAAGATACGGAGGAGCCAAGACAGGTGCTGATCACCATCGAGGAGGCCCAGCGGGTGCTGGGCTCGGGATCCGGAAGCACCCGGACGTTCCGGGAAGTCGCGATGGAGGGGCGAAAGTTCGGTGTTGGGCTCTGTGTGGTCACCCAGCAGCCAAAGAATATCGATGCACGAGTTCTTGCGCAGTTGAACACCTTCGTGGTGATGGGACTTTCAGACCGCGGTGATCGCGAGATGATCGCAAGCAGCGCAAAACAGGACCTCTCGCGCCTCGATACCGAGATTCAGACGCTTGAACGAGGAGAGGCGGTCATCAGCACCATCGGGATCCCGTTCCCGGTAAGCACCCGGATCCATCTCTTTGAAGATTATATTCAGGATCTCAATAATAGGCCCGAGGCAAAGCCGATCGACGATGGGCTGGATATGACGTTTTAGGTGCAACGCGAAGGTGAATGGGGCTGGAAACTGCAGTGTTTCCGCCGTCCCTTCACTGGATTGCATGATGCTTCTTGGGGCATCAGGATTGTTGATTGTTCTTGACTTTCCGTATGGAGACACAGTTGATGACCGCATCTCCGGTCAGGATGTAGCGTTTGACGACGGTTCCGAGCACCTCGACCACATCCCCTTTCTGCACGTCCTCCATCGGTGAGGTGAACATCTTGACCGATATCTCACCTGTTCGGTCGGCGACGAGGTACTGCGGTCGGTTAAGGAACTGGAAATACACCTGCTCGACGACGCCCTTTATGCGCACAGGTTCGCCGAGCCTGTTCAGGTTAATCTCCCGAATCCGGGCGTTTTTTGCTTCCGCTTCATACATTGGCACCAGCGACGCATACTGCTTCTGGCTCATGTAATTGAGTATCATGGGTATGATAAGCAGCATGAGTACCGCTGGAACTGCCCAAAATAGCGCATATATGTCCCCGGTTGCGAGGATATACAGAGCGACCAGGACAACAAAAAAGAGGAAGACGGCCAGTGTAACGGCCGTCACCCTCACTTTGATATTTCCGATTTGCATCTTCAATCAGGTTTACTTCAGGGCTGCAATTTCCTTTCTGAACGCGACCCAGTAGAGGACACCGACGAAGAACAGACCCCCGACGATGTTGCCGATTGTGACCGGGATAATGTTGCTGGTCCACATGGTTACCCAGTTAACGGTATCGACCGACAATGAGGGGTCAATGCCTGTAACGAAGATACCTGCCGGGATGAAATACATGTTCGCGATACTGTGTTCGAATCCGCTGGCAACGAAAGCGAAGATCGGGAACCAGATACCTGCGATCTTACCGATCGCGTCGTCAGCACAGATACCGAGCAGGACAGCAAGGTTGACGAGCCAGTTACAGGCGATTGCCTTGAGGAAGACCGACCACAGTCCCATTGTACCAACGTAACTCGTCTTTGCGGCTGCTATGGCTACTGCTCTCTGACCGAATACTGTGACCGTTGCAGCGCCTGCGGCGTCGAAGTTGACAAACGGGCCGTACGCCATGATGTACGCGAAGACTACCGACCCGATGAAGTTACCAATATATACCCAGACCCAGAGATTGAGCACCTTTGCCCAGCTGACTTTGTGAATAAAAGCCGCCATGGGGGCGAGCATTGCGTCGCCGGTGAAGAGCTCAGCACCGGTCATGATTGTGATGATAAGCCCAACAGGGAAGACTGCACCCAGAACGAGCTGGGCGATACCGGGACTTGCGGCACCGAACCGCATTGCAATGTCGGTTGCCTGGACACCGGTTGAACAGACCGTTGCCAGAGCGGCACCCATCGCGATGAAGGCTCCAGACAGGAAACCGCGCAGAACCATGTTCCAGGCAGGCAGCCCGACCTTATACTTTCCGGAGTCACCTGCTTTTGCTACAATAGCAACTGGAGGATGGAACACCATTTTTTCATACACCTCTCTAAACGTCCTACCTATACCATCAGGTAATCCGAATGGATAGGTCTAATTATTCAGTAATTTGAGAGTGCTATTAATAGGTTTCGAAATGATCGCCGTGTCCGACGAAGATATCCCAAATTCAGGCGTTTATACTCGCTTTAAGTTAATTTCNNTTAATTTCTGTCATTAAACACTATATAGGCAAACGTTGCTTTTTCTATCACACACGCGCCCACGCAAAAAATATGAGGATTGAAGCGAGTTTGCGGGCCAGGTGCGCGGAAGTGACCGCACGAATCTCGCATGTCAGTGCCGGGTAATGGATGCTCGGACAAAATTTCTGCAGGTATATGCGTATCGTGATATGCTTCGATACCGAGTGTAAATGTGGTATTTTTTCCAGGAATAGGTGATTCGACTCGGCTGGTCGCAACCGCCTCATTCGGAGTCATGCTCTCCCGGCAATACACTGGCATATCGGGCTTCTAGTGGTTATGGTTGTGCTCCCGATGTCTTTATCACTCCCCCGGAGATCGCATGCTATAGGTGCGTTTTCGGGCTTCTGGTGGAGGCTGGTACTCGGATGCCGTCGCGGCAGGGAACCCCGGGGCGATGCCCTTAAAGATGGCGCGCATAATTTTCTCCAGAGGACGCTCTCGGGTTTTGTCACTCGAACGGACGTCATGAAAGCGCCGCCATTCTGGGGTAGATAAGCACCTTGCTAATACTGAAGATGGCGCCGGAAAAGCGTTTCGACGAAAAAAAGGGCCGATGGTGAAGAACTGAATCCCGGTCAGCGAAAGATATCAAAGATCTGGTCGCTCCCGGTCGCGGCAAGTCGGTCGCGTTCAGCCCTCTCATCGACGAGCGCGAGGACCGGTGGAGTCATATCCTCACCCGGGTGGAACCCAAAGAGTTTCTCGAGTTCGGTCTGGATGGCATGGAGGAAGACCGAGTTTGAGATCTCGACTGGGCAGAGTTCCTCGCACTGGCCGCAGTTGACGCAGGAATCGGAGATGTGGGCGAACCGGATGAGGTGGAACATGAAGGGCGGCGGGATCACGCCCGGCTCGACCAGATAGTCCCTTCTTGTGCTGCAGTCGATGCAATAGCAGATTGGACAGTTCTCGATGCAGGAGTAGCACTTGATGCATCGGCTCGTCTGCTCCTTGATCTTGTTCAGGCGCTCCGTCCCCTCGCCGAGCGCTCCGAAGTAGCGTTCCCGCCATTTGTCGCCGAGTTTGAGCATCGCGTTCTCGACCTTGCCGCGGATCTCGATTCCCTTGGGGTTCGCGGGTTCGGTGGCGACCGCTCCAGCTGCAACCGCTGAATTAAGGAGATTTGCCCCCTTCTCGGAGCAGACCTCGACGAAAGTCGCCTTGCCGGCCCGCTCACCGATGACGCCCCAGTTGCCGCAGGCAAGATCCGCCTGGCGCGGGATCTTGATCTTGCACCGGCGGCAGTTCGAGCGGCGGCCAAGCCCCTCGTTCCCGAGGAGATCCTCCGCCCCCTCTTCGAGTTCATCGATGGAGATGCCTTTGTGCTGACCGTCCTTTGTCTCGACGATGAATTTGCCTTTGTCGATCTCTTCCTTGACGACATCGTCGGGATCGAGACCGAGCCTCTCCCGGACGATGGTCCGCGCGGTCTCCGGTCGGATGGTGCCGCCGCAGTTGAGGCCGATGATGATATTGTCGAGGTTGACCTGGCCGCGCTTCGCCATCTCATAGATTGCCTTGACGTCGCAGCCCTTGAGAACGGTGGCGATCCGCATATTGGGTTCGGTCGCAAGGAGGCAACGGCGCATCTGCTTGGGGAGGAGCAGGGTGCCGCAGTGGAGCGACCCGGCAATTCCGCCGATCTCGGCGGGGTCGGTGATCAGGGCCGGGACGGCGTCATATACGTCCGCACCTTTCCTGACCGCAAAGACCCCGTCGACCATACCGCTCTCGAGAGCATGGCGCAGCAGAGCGGTGACCGCCCCGCCCGTCTCTGCTTTTGCGCGGAGTTCGTCGTCCGTCGTCCATGCATAGAGTAAATCGCCTTTTCCTGCCATATCTCACACCTCCGAAATCTTCTCAACCTTAACAGCACACGCCTTGAACTCCGGGATCTTTGATATGGGGTCGAGCGCGTTGTGGGTCAGCCGGTTTGCCGGATGCTCCTTGTAGTGGAACGGGATGAACATCACGCCCTTGATGATCTCCGGCGTGACCCGTGCGGGGATCTCGACTGATCCGCGGCGGGTACTTGCCCGGACGACTTCGTTGTTCTTGATTCCGAGTTCTTCTGCATCATCGGGGTTGATCTCGATCCAGCCGATGGGCGCCTCCTTCTCAAGGCTCCACGATCGCCGGGTCATCGTGCCGGTGTGCCACTGCCAGATGGTGCGCCCGGTCGTGAGGACGTACGGATACTCGGCGTCCGGGACCTCGGCAGGGGGTTTCCACTCGATAGGCGAGAAGACTCCGAGACCGTCGGGCATGGCAAATGTCTCCCGGTGGAGGATCGGCGTTCCCGGATGTTCCGCCGTCGGGCAGGGCCAGTGCAGGCCGTCCGGGTCGAGGCGGGCGTAGGACATGCCGTGATAGGACGGCGTGACCGCGGCGATCTCGTCAAAGATCTCCTCGGGGCTCTTGAACGAGAACTGCTTCTCGTAGCCCATCCTGCTGCCGAGTTCACAGAGGATCTGCCAGTCGGGCTTCGCCTCGCCGGGAGGGTTCTGGGCCTTTCTCCAGCGCTGGACACGGCGTTCGGTGTTGGTCTGCGTGCCGTCTTTCTCGGCGTAGCAGGCGGCGGGGAGGACGACATCGGCGAGCTCGGCGGTCTCGGTCATAAAGATGTCCTGGACGACCAGGAACTCGAGGTTCTTAAGCCCCTCCTCGACGTGCTGAATGTCCGGGTCGGAGAGCATCGGGTTCTCGCCCATGATGTACATGCACTTGATCTCGCCGGGCTTCTCGGCGAGGACGTTGATCATCTCCGTGACCGTGTAGCCGACCTTGCCCTCGGCGAGTTCGTCGACGCCCCACATCTCCTTCATCTTCTTCTGCGCCGCCTCGTCGGTGACCTTCTGGTAGCCGGAGTAGACGTTCGGGAGGGCTCCCATGTCGCAGGCGCCCTGAACGTTGTTCTGGCCGCGGAGCGGGTTGACGCCGGAGCCGGGTTTGCCGAGGTTGCCGGTGAGCAGCATCAGGTTGGCGGTTGATTTGACGTTGTCGACGCCGACGGTGTGCTGGGTGATGCCCATCGAGTAGATGAGCGCGGCAACATCGGCGGTTGCAATCCATTCTGCGGCGGTCTTGAGGCTTTCCGCGGGGACCCCGGAGACTCTTGAGACGTTCTCAAGGCTGTAGTCCTCCTTCATGACGACTTCCTTGAGTTTCTCGAAGTCTTTCGTCCGATTCTTGATGAACTCCTTGTCTTCCCAGCCGTTCTTGATGATCTCCTGCATCAAGCCGTTCAAGAGAGCGACATCGGTCCCCGAGATGAACGGCATGTAGAGATCGGCCTGCTTGGCGGTCGGGGTGTAGCGCGGGTCGGCCACGATCACCTTTGCCCCGCTTTCCCGTGCACGGATGATGCTCCGCCCGATGAGCGGGTGCTGCTCGAAGGTATTGCTTCCGAGGACGAAGACGCACTTTGACTCGGCGATGTCCTTGATCGAGTTGGTCATCGCGCCGGACCCAAAGACCGCAGCAAGGCCAGCGACGGTGGATGAGTGGCAGAGCCGGGCGCAGTGGTCGATGTGCGGGGTCTTGAGGACCACTCTCGCAAACTTCTGCATCAGGTAGTTCTCCTCGTTCGATGTCCGGGCAGACGAGAGGCAGGCCATCTCTTCGGGCTTGTAGGACCTGAACTTCTGTATGATCAGGTCGTATGCCTCGTCCCAGGTCGCCTCGACGAACGTGCCGTTCTTCTTGATGAGCGGCTTAGTGAGTCGATCCGGGCTGTTTATAAATTCGTGGGCGTAGCGCCCTTTTGGGCAGAGTTTGCCCCCGTTGACGGGTGCGCGTTGCCAGTGCGCCACGTCAACGACCTTGCCGTCGCGGACGACAAGGTTGAACCCGCACCCGGTGCCGCAGTACGGGCATGTCGTAGATACGTATTTGAGATCCATTATTCTCCCTCTGGCAGGGACTACATACCGCCTAAATTATATAATGTACATGGTCCGGGCCGGTTTTTTGAAGAATAGTGGTGGGAGTGGGTTGGGCCCGGAGTATCTCCTGCCTTAAAAAGGATAGTCTACGTCAGTCCGATCCTTCTTGCCGGCGTGCCTTGGCAATTCGGGCCTCTGCAATGGCCTGGTATTCCGGGTCGATCTCAAAGCCTATGTAGTCTACGCCAAGTGCAATCGCCGCAAGCGCCGTGTTCCCGATGCCCATGAAGGGGTCGAGGACGAGCGTCCCGGGACGGCAGCCATGGAGCCTGATGCACATCTCCGGGAGTTTTTCCGGGAAACTGGTCGGATGAGGTCGGGAGGAGCGAATGGTCCGATAGGGGATGAACCAGGTGTTCCCCCGGTCGCGGAGGTCGCGATCCGCCGCCTTCCATCGACCGATGTTGCTCTTGTCCTGGTAGGGCACGCCGATCGCCATTTTGTCGAGGATGACGTCTCCTTTCTTTGTGAAGTGAAAGATGTGCTCGTGGCATTGACTCAAGTAGCGTGAGCTGTTCACCGGCTGGTAGTGGCCGACGGCGATATCGCCGAGGATGTTTTCGTAATTCCCCACGTCCTCCTTCTCGATCGCGATCGATTTGACCCAGTGGATGACGTTCTGTAGTTCAAAGTGAGGACGGAACTGCTGGATGACATCGAAGGGTATCCAGGGGTCGCGAGGTTTGCCGCCGATGTTGAGGAAGAACGAACCGTCGTCGGCGAGGACCCGCGACGCTCCGGCGGCGACCTGCCCCATCCAGCGGAGGTAGTCCTCGCGGGGTTTCTGGTCGTCGTAGGTGTTGTACTCCTTTCCGATGTTGTAGGGCGGCGATGTGACGATGATATCGACCGAACCTGCCGGGAGGCGCTGCATGCCTTCGATGCAGTCCATGGTATGGATGGTGTTGATGGCTAGCCCGCCAGTCCTTCTCTCCTCTTCTGCCACTCCGATCACTTATTGATTCGCGGTCCAGTGCAAAAAGGTGAATGGGCCCAAGTAGGGTCGATCAGGGGAGGGCTCCCTGCCAGGGGCCGCTCCCCTGAGTCTCTCGCGGTATCAGTCCTGCTTTAGGTCAATTTCGACTCGTTCGGAGTAAGTACTACAATAAATCATTCCGAGCAGTTTCAATCCTACTTTAGTCCAATTCTAACTCGTCGGATATAGAGCCTCTGTGAGGATGGTCGATTGTTTCAATCCTACTTTAGTCCAATTCTAACTACTTTCAGAGACAGAAAAAGACACTAAATGGATAGTTTCAATCCTACTTTAGTCCAATTCTAACTTACCGTCGAAGGTATTGGCACGTTTGTAGTACCGACGTTTCAATCCTACTTTAGTCCAATTCTAACTAGGGTGCTTTAGCCTCATCTGGTCTAGCCAATTTTGTTTCAATCCTACTTTAGTCCAATTCTAACCGATACTCGTGGATGGGTAAACGATATCCTTACCCCGTTTCAATCCTACTTTAGTCCAATTCTAACGATGTCACTTCTTGGTCGCATTTGCTTTCTCCCGACGTTTCAATCCTACTTTAGTCCAATTCTAACCGATTTTCTGCGCGTCCCCTCCGGCCGGGCCATCATGTTTCAATCCTACTTTAGTCCAATTCTAACCTTTGGTGTCGGTTTTGCGACGGCTAAAACAATATTGTTTCAATCCTACTTTAGTCCAATTCTAACCGCGCTTGCCTCCGGGGGGTGGCTCCGATGAGCGACCGTTTCAATCCTACTTTAGTCCAATTCTAACTCTTGCCTGTCAGCCCGACGCCTCGAACGTCTCCCGGTTTCAATCCTACTTTAGTCCAATTCTAACTAGGTAGAGTTTTCAGGAACAGAAACCTCGATGTATCGTTTCAATCCTACTTTAGTCCAATTCTAACGATACCGACAACTGCCCTGTATGCGAGGGTAAGATCGTTTCAATCCTACTTTAGTCCAATTCTAACATCGTTAATCACCTCATACATACGATATCGTTTTCGCGTTTCAATCCTACTTTAGTCCAATTCTAACAATGGTTGCGCCGTTAATCCCTATCGCCGTTGGACTGTTTCAATCCTACTTTAGTCCAATTCTAACCAGAAAATCCCCAGGAGGCCCCATGGGCAGAAACTAGTTTCAATCCTACTTTAGTCCAATTCTAACATATCAACTATGTGATATCATAGTAACGTCAGATACGTTTCAATCCTACTTTAGTCCAATTCTAACTACAATCAAGCGCTTTCCGTTTTCGAATTCTACGACGTTTCAATCCTACTTTAGTCCAATTCTAACCGTGGGAACGGTAAAACGTTATGTTTAACGTTTGTGTTTCAATCCTACTTTAGTCCAATTCTAACGTATGCTGAGCATCCCCTTGTATCGATGCACCCGATGTTTCAATCCTACTTTAGTCCAATTCTAACCAATATTCCAGATGTAACCAATGCGATAAGAATATAGTTTCAATCCTACTTTAGTCCAATTCTAACGAGGGTATGATGCTGAAGGTATATACCCTCCTTACGGTTTCAATCCTACTTTAGTCCAATTCTAACTGTTTCCCGGAGCGCGGCGTTATACTCTTCCTGCGCCTGTTTCAATCCTACTTTAGTCCAATTCTAACTGGCGATCACTCTCGCAGCCCTCGAAGAGAAGGGCAGTTTCAATCCTACTTTAGTCCAATTCTAACCGTTCGGCAGCGTAGAGCAACGCAGCCCGCATGGTCGTTTCAATCCTACTTTAGTCCAATTCTAACAGAGGACAGGGACCGACTCGCCGCAAATATGAGATAGTTTCAATCCTACTTTAGTCCAATTCTAACCATCCCCCGCGGTTACTACAATGTTACACAATTGATGTTTCAATCCTACTTTAGTCCAATTCTAACTTTGTCCTTACGGACATACACGCTCCCACTTTCACAGGTTTCAATCCTACTTTAGTCCAATTCTAACGAGGTGCGAGGCATTGTCGAACTCCTCGCCAAGGTGGTTTCAATCCTACTTTAGTCCAATTCTAACTCGAGGACGGCGAAGAGGTTACGGTGAGGATAGAAGGTTTCAATCCTACTTTAGTCCAATTCTAACCTTCGCCGGACTCCTCGTTATCATTCAGGATATAGACGTTTCAATCCTACTTTAGTCCAATTCTAACTACGAAAGAATTAAGGAGTTTTGTAGGATCAGTAATGTTTCAATCCTACTTTAGTCCAATTCTAACTTCAATCCCCGTATAAACTCCTCGCCATGTACCCGGTTTCAATCCTACTTTAGTCCAATTCTAACGTATAATTTGTCTGTCGTTAACCCAGACCGTCACCAGTTTCAATCCTACTTTAGTCCAATTCTAACTAGGGTCTCGAAAGGGTAAGAGTCCAACGGTTCTCTCGTTTCAATCCTACTTTAGTCCAATTCTAACAGCGCCTAAAAATGCCCTATTCAAGCATCGGGCGAGGTGTAGGTTCGCTCTACAGATATGTGATCGGGGATCTCCAATAATGCTATCGGTTTATAAAGATCCACGATCTCATCAGGTCGTCGACGCAGACGAACTTCGTCTCCCCACCTGTTGACGGGTGTAAGCGATTGAGATCTAAATGGCATCGAAACACCGGGAGAGTCTCCGGACAGAACATTGATGTGGTATCTAAAAAACCACACGGGGTGACGTCTGGTAGTACGGATCATACATTTTTGGTATGTTAGATCTCGTCCCCCTTACGTCCTAACTCTAGAAAAGATGCCCGGTACCGGTCACGCATAGTCACATGACTCTCGGTGTGGCCTAACTCCAATCATCCCCGGAGAGTGCAGTCCGACCCGTGTGCTCCCCAGAGCCGGATTTGCCACGAAGGTCATGGTCGCCGCCGCTTTACGTGAAATGGCGCTGATACGCCAGTGGCTCTCGATGTTGAGGGGAACCCGGAGGCATTCACCCACAGGATGATATCTGCTCGTTTGCCTCTCATGGCGGTTTCGTCTGCGTCTCCGGATCATTTGCGGGTTTGAGAATGCCTCCCCTCGGAAAACTGCCTTGCTCGAGGCCCTCGAAGATGATCTTCCCCCGATTATGTAATCGAACGCACAAACACAGATGGTAGAGGGCTCGCCTTATCACAAGACGGAGGGCCTCACCGATGCGCCCGAACTGGCACGGCCGAATCTCCGGGGAGCGAGGACATTACCCCCGGGTTGGAATTGGATCGAAGGGGATTGAACGATTACAGGAGTATTCGTTTACCTCAGGGTTTGAACTAAAAGCGCAAGAGCCCCAGCCGAGATTTGAACTCGGGACCTGCTGATTACAAGTCAGCCGCTCTGCCAGCTAAGCCACTGGGGCACACCCTATTATGTGGGCGGTCTGCAGTAAAAAAGGTGGCGCTCACCCCGGGTTGTCTTCGCCCCTCTCCATGCCCTCGGCCGGTTGTGGCCATAGGGTCTTGCCGTCGTAGAGGATGCGGCGGATCCGGTGGTAGGGGATGCAGGCGACGTGGGTCCCGGAGTCCACCTCCAGGTACTGGGCATCGAGCGCGACGACCCGCTCCCCCTGCACCCGTGAGCGGTCGCCGGGCGCTCCCCGATCGACGTACTCGACCTCGACCCGGGAGAAGTCGTAGCCAGGATCGTGGTAGAGCCGGAGCAGCAGCCGGTGGCTTGTTCGCATATCCTTCCTCTCCCACGATCACCTTGCCCACCCCGGGGCATAAAGGTGCACGGTGCCGCTCGGGTTGTCGTGCAATGCCCGTTTTGTCGATGGGCCTGGCTGCAGCGCGACGGCAAGGATGGGTCTGCAATCTTCATAACCGAGGAGCACAGAAGTACCATCAGAATGTCGCATCTCACCGTCGATCTCGGGGGTCGGCCCGGCCTCGACTGCCGGGGATTCTGCTCGTACTGCTACTTCAAACACGTCAAGGGCACAACGTCGTTCGGCTGCAAATACTGCCTCCCCTTCCAGAAAGGCTGCGACTACTGCACCCGGGGCGTGCGCGAGGGCTATACCGGGTTCAAAGACCTCCGGAGCGTCGCCGACGAGACGCTGGCAAACCTCCAGGTGATGGGCGACGATCTCGACCGGATCACCATCAGCGGGGGTGGGGACCCGAGCTGCTACCCGGAGTTCCGCGACCTCATCGAACTCCTCGGCAGCATGGAGGTGCCGCTCCATATCGGCTACACCAGCGGCAAAGGGTTCGATGACCCCGGTATTGCCGACTTCCTCATCGATAACGGCCTCGCCGAGGTCTCCTATACCATCTTCGCCGCAGACCCAGAACTGCGGCGAGAATGGATGCACGACCCGACGCCGGAGACCTCGCTTGAGATCCTCGACCGGCTCTGCGGCGCAGTCGACGTCTACGCCGCCGCAGTCATCATCCCGGGCGTCAACGACGGCGAGATTCTTGAAGAGACCTGTGCGTGGCTGGAGGAGCGGGGTGCAAAGGGGCTGATCCTGATGCGGTTTGCAAACCGAACCGACCAGGGGCTCATTCTCGGGAATGCACCGCTCCTAGAGGGGCAACGGGTCCATACTGTCGATGAGTTCCACGATATCGTCACCGACCTAAACGAACGGTTCTCAATGAAGATCAGCGGGACCCCGCTTGGCGATCCCTCGATCGGATCGCCGTTTGCAATCCTTCACGAGCCCGACCTCTTAAAGAAACTCCCCCGGGTCAGGAAGCGTGCGACGGTGATCACCGGGAGCATCGCGGCCCCCTTCATCCAGCGTGTCCTCTCGATCCGCGGCTCGACATCAAGGGTCGTCAAGGTCAGAAAGGAGATCGCCTGCCTCATCACCGCCGACGACCTTGCCGGGGTGGACCTGGCGAGGCTTGAGGACGCTGTGGTCATCCCCGGTCGGGCCTTCGTCCATGACGCCGAGGCCCAGAAGATCCTCTCCGCAGACGGCGTCGACCGCGTGGTGGTGCGCGGCCCCGATATGCTGACGGCCGACGCGGAGATGAGCATGGGGATGACCCGTACGGAAGTGCTCGATAAAGAGATGGAAGGGTTTGCAGCCCTGATCAACACGATCAATCGTTACGGCCGGTGACGGGTGGGCACGCCTGGAGCGTGAACCGGAAGGCGGCCCCGGACTCCGGATGCCCCGGCACCCGGCCCTCGACCCATATCCTGCCGCCGTAGCGCTGGACCAGGGTGTGGACGATGTAGAGTCCTAGACCTTTGCCGCTCCTACTCCCTGTTTTCCTGAACTTCTTGAATACCATGGGTTTCTCGGCGTCCGGTATCCCGGGACCGGTATCCTCGACCGAGACCAGAATTCTCCCGTCCTCCTCCCGTGCAGTGATCCAGATCGAGACCCCGGGGCCGCCGAACTTGACGGCGTTGCCGACGAGGTTTATGATGATCTGGCCGAGGAGATCGTCGGCGGCGACGCACAAGGTCTGCGGGGTGTAGTGGATATCGACGTCCGGAAAGAAGGAGATGATATCCCTGATGACAGGATCGAGATTCACCGGCCCGAGTGCGGGAGTTTCCTCCGCAATCCTCCGGATCGTCGATACGTTCCCGATGATCTCGGCGCTCTGCCTGATAGCCGCTGCGAGTTTTCGGGCAAGACCCTTATCCGGCTCGGCGAGTGTCTCTGCAAGGAGTGTTGCATAGCCGCTGGCGACGGTGTTTGCGTTGTTGATGTCGTGCGTCATGAGGTCCAGGTAGAAATTCGCCTGCTCGTTGAGCCACATTCGCTCGACGGCGCCCCCTACCTCCCTGCCGATGGAGACGAGCACCTCCCGCTCATCCGGTGAGAAACTGTGCACGGTCCGGCTGACCAGGTTGATGGCGCCGATTACTCGTTTCCCGGTCATGATGGGGATGCTCGCAAACGCCTGGATACCTGATCCGGCATCCTGCGGGTAGGTGCGCGGGTAGTTCTCTACAAAGTGCGCCGCACCCTTCCCGAGAACCTGGTCGTATGGCGGTGCACCGAGATCGATGATCCGTCGCCGGAACGAGAACCCTTCCGGAAGCCCGATCTCGGTGACCAGTTCGGCGCTGGACCGGCCGGGATCGATCAGGTAGACGCCGCCGCCCTCAAAGATGAGGAGTTCCAGGGTCTTCTCAAGCACGCCTCTCAGCAGTTCGTCTAGATCTGCCGACGATGTGGCAGTCCTGACCACCTGATTGATGACATAAAGTTGAGTGTTCCTGCGCCGGATCCCCTCCTCGGCGAGTTTTTGGTTGGTGATGTCCGCAACGCCGATGGCAACACCAACGTATCCGGAGTTTCCGCCGGTCACCGGTGAAGTGGTGAGTCTGGCGTCGATAACCCGTCTGTCGGATCGGCGGAGCCGGAGTTCAGTCTCCTCCCGCCCGCCTCCATCCCGCTCGATCAGGATCCTTGCCCGTGGGACGTCGACCGGGTCGACGAAGGAAAGGAAGGGGGTCCCCTGCATCTCGTCTGTGGTGTAGCCGAGGATCTCCTTCATCCGAGCACTGGCAAAGACGATAGTGCCTCTCTGGTCGACCACGAGGATTCCTTCATGCAGGCTCCTGCCGATCTCGTGCCAGAAGCACTCTATTCGCTTGAACGCCACCTCGGTGCGCTTCAGCATGAGAGTATATCGGATGGTGCAGAGCAGGAGTTCGGGGGTGAGTTGCTCCCGGATCAGGTAATCGTCCGCACCACGCCAAAGGAGCCTGATCGCGGCGTCAAGGTCGTCACGCGGGATGAGAAGGATGACCGGAACACCGGGGGCATTCTTGCTCACCCGCGTCACCACATCGGGATCGTTATCGGGGTCGAGCATGACGAGATCGAACGGCTCCCGCATGAGGGCAGCAAGACCGTCGGCAACCTGCGGGTATGAGATTATCTCAACCGGGAGCCCGACTTCCCGGAGCAGCTGCTCTATCAGCAGGGCGTCGCCCGGGCTCCTGGTGATGATGAGCAGCCGGAGGGGTTCGGGCATTCCTTCATTCCCCCGCCGTCAGGTTCTGGATGTCTGGTAACTCGAATCCCATACCCATGCGAGGCACGCCGGGATACGCCCGGAACACTTCCATCTTCTATCCGGTGCTGACGATAAGTCTTACTGAGCGGTTCCCACTAACTTGAGGAACCGTTCGATGATCCACTCGTTTCTGACTTCGGGGTGGAAGAGGGTACCGTAGAGAGGGAGTGAATGGTGCCGGATCGCCTGGAGGCACCGGTCGGAGGCGGCAAGCGATATGAACCCATTTGGAGCCTGCACGGCCTGTTCATGCAGTTCGTATGCAAAAAAATCCTCCTTTCCGGCAAAGAGAGGATCGGGAACGAGCACTCTGATCTCGGTCATGCCGATCTCGCAGCACGGTTCGATACCGCCGCCGAAGGCAGCCGCGAGAACCCGCATCCCGGAGGAGATG
Source organism: Methanoculleus sp. DTU007 (assembly GCF_001512385.1). Lineage (NCBI taxonomy): Archaea > Methanobacteriati > Methanobacteriota > Methanomicrobia > Methanomicrobiales > Methanomicrobiaceae > Methanoculleus > Methanoculleus sp. DTU007. The sequence continues at coordinate 27,830 of NZ_LFRO01000023.1, forward strand.
CCGAGCACCGGGCGCTTGAATTCAGAAAGCCACTTGAACCGTTCCGGATGTTCTGCGAACCCGGTATCCTGGAGCGCCGTCCCGCAGATGATCGCCGCATCCGCGGCCTCGATCTCCGGTGCACCGACGGCGGTGTAGTGGCGGGTGGCAAACGGTGTTCCGGCATTCTGGAGGTGCCGTTCAATCGGCCTGACAAACTCGTCCCGGGAGAGCGAGTTCTCCCTGTAGCAGAGGTCGAGAACGAGGATCATTTTTCCATCAACCCCGCCCGCTCAATCCGAAGGACGCCGTTGTAGTTCTGGTAAACTCGCGATGCTTCCTCGATCGCGATCCGCTGTGAGAAGAAAGGGGCATCGACGACGAACGTCTCAAACTCCCCACCTTCCCCGGTGAGGGTAACCTGGTGCTTCCGGGCGATTTTCCGGAGTTCATCGAGGGTATGGCGGTCGATCTCCTTCCCAAGCCATGATGCGTCAAAAGGAGCGGAAAAAACGCCGACGATGATGGCCTTAAAGCCGGCGCTGATGAGTTCGTCCATGTACGCCTCCTGGTCTGTATCCCAGAGCGGGTTGAAGCACCAGAGGCCCAGTTCCTGGCAGACCCGCTGGACCCTTGTTGCCTGGTAGACAGAGAGGATCGCCCCGGTGACGATCCCTTCGATCCCGAACTGTTCCCGGGCAACGAAAAGAGCCCGCTTTAAGTCTTCAAGTTCGGTCTCCTTCTCCCCTGCCGTCTCCACCTCAACGAGAGGGAGCCCAGCCGCCTTTGCCTGGAGTGCGGCAAGGCGGATGTTTGGGGTGTGGAACATATAGCTCTCGGGGTTCTTGGAGACGACCGTGATCAGACAGACCACTTCTTCCTGTTGCATCGATTTCCAGCAGGCAAAGAGTGAGTCCTTCCCACCGGAGAAGAGCACGCCGAGTTTCATCGTAACTGCATATCGTTCTCTTTCGGGCATGATAACTCCTGCGGCGCGGCAGAACTATGTGCCTTATGGGAATCCGGGTGCATGTGGGCTGGTAGTTGCAAAGGGGGACGCTGCGTCGGATTCTGGGCAACGGCGAGATGCCCTGAGGGCGCCGGGCGAGCGGGATCAGGCTTATATGGTCTCGAACCTTCACCCAACGTTGGCACCTGGAGTATCAGGAGGTAGCCGCTATGGCCGGAGATAAACAATACCTGAAAGATCAGATCGAAGTGGTGGTAAACTGTGTCCTGGTAGATTATCGAGGGGATTCTGAGTCGCGGGATCGGGTTATCCATGCGATTATAGAATGGGCTGAGGAGCACCCGGATGAGTGGGATGAACTGCAGGCACGCTGCCAGCAGCGCCATGAAATACTGGCGTGATCTCTCCCTGCCGGTACGGCATCTCTTCTATCCTTTCCTCTCTGCGCGGTTTGTCCCAGGGCGCATCGAACTGTTTGTTGTCGAGCCGGATATCTGGCGGATCTGATACTCACGAACGGCTTGGTGGCTATGGAGCGAAGAGTTGGGTCGGGAGCGGTTGGGGTTATTACTGGAGAAGTGGGATGTGCTCTATCGCCTGCTGAAAGATGGTGAGAGAATGGAACGCCCAGGACGGAATTCGAATCCGTGTCGACGGCGTGACAGGCCGTCATGATAGGCCACTACACTACCTGGGCACTCTGGTGATTCTCGCCGCCCGTTGCCCGGGCGAGAAGCATAAGTGCGAGGGGAGCGATTTGAACGCTCGAACTCCTACGAGACAAGGCCCTCAACCTTGCGCCTTTGACCTGGCTTGGCAACCCTCGCTAGGGTATGAGGAAGAACATGCTTTACGCATGAACGGAGATGGGTAATCCATCGGTTGCGCTTTCGCACCCCGTTTACCTCATTTAATCTGTCGTCATCCCTCAAATACTTTTGTATGCTGATGGGGTAGCAATGCGGCCTGGCCCCCCTGGCAGCACGAGATCGCTCCTGCAACTGCGGTCTATTGGATGTAGGATCGGGTCAATGCAGAGCGGTTCTGGCAGGGCCTGAAGGACACCACGTTTGACTGCCGATAGCGGGGTTTGATTAACCGTCGGGTCCAATGGGATTCCATGAAGACCCCATCCCCGGTTGTATGCCTCTGCTGTGTGTTGATACTTGCTCTGTTTAACGGTGGTTGCATAGTTCACGTCAAAAACCAGGAGTATTACGATAACCAGGAGTATTACGATAACTGGGTTGTTGCGGAGCCGAACAACCCTGGAGGCCTGGTGCATCCGGGGGATGTACTACAACAATAACTATAATCAGTACGCCGAAGCGCTGGAGAGCTGCAACAGGGCGCTTGAACTGGACCCGGAGTACGGGCAGGCATGGTACCTGAAAGGAGTCATCCTGACGAATATGAATAGGACCGACGAAGCAGCGGCGTGTTTTGAGACTGCAACGAAGTACGATCCGGGATTGCCCCGGGGAATGCCGCTTGTTAACGGAGATATGTGAGTGTGTAAGGGAATGCACTCCCGTGAGTAGTATGGATCTGCTCACCGGTTGTTGTCTTTCTAGTCCCCATGCAAAGGTGGTCTGAATAGATGTATAAAAAACACTTTCTGACAGATCTGAACCTGAAAATCGATGCTGCGGGTGGGATCCGAACCCACGATCTCCAGATGTCCCAGGTTTGGACGCACCGTTTCGCTTGAAAACCCTATGAGTCTGGCGCCCTAACCAGCTAGGCCACCGCAGCACACAAAGTGCATTATAACAATGATGTATTGACAAATAAACCTTACGTCTCCCCAAAAAATTGGATGACGGGTTACTTCATGTTTTTCTGTAGATACACGTTGACTGCTGCGGTTATTGCCGCCACATGTTTCCCCTGCCGGAGCGACGCGGCCAGTGTCTGCATACGCGCCTCTTCCTCGTGGAGGTAGCGGCGCAGATCCGCCATGATATGCTCCTCCTGGAGGAAGTGTGTGTGCGTATCGCCGGCGATGAAGTGAGCGTTATGCATGATCGCGTAGTGGAGCGGGAGCGTTGTCTTCACACCCAGGATGACATACTCGTAGATGGCCCGGCGCATCCGCTGGATAGCCTCCTCGCGGTTGGAGCCGAGAGCGCAGAGCTTCGAGATCATCGAGTCGTAGTGCGGAGGGATGGTATAACCCACATGAATGCCGGAGTCAACCCGTATCCCCGGCCCGCCCGGGGAGCGGTAGCGGACAATCTTTCCTGGATCCGCAGCGAAGTTGTTCAGGGGGTCCTCAGCGTTAATCCGGCACTCGATCGCGTGCCCCCGGATACTGACATCCTCCTGGTCCATCGCGAGTTCCTCCCCGGCAGCGATGGCGATCTGCTGCTTGACCATGTCAAGCCCTGTGATGAACTCCGTGACCGTGTGCTCCACCTGCAGCCGGGTGTTCACTTCCATGAAGTAGTAGTTGCCGTTTGAATAGAGAAACTCCACCGTGCCGGCGTTCGTGTAGTTTGCTGCCTTTGCGGCGGCAATGGCCGAGGCTGTCATCCGTTCGCGGAGTGCGGGTGTCATGATCGGACAGGGTGCTTCCTCGAGCAGTTTCTGGTGCCGGCGCTGGATCGAGCACTCACGGTCGTAGAGGTGGAGGATGTGCCCTTTCGAATCGGCAAGGATCTGAATCTCGATGTGGCGCGGTTTCGTGAGATATTTCTCCACGAAGACCGTCGGATCTCCGAAGGCGGATTGGGCGATCCGCATGCCTTTTTCGATTGCTTCCTCGAGTTGCTCCTCGTTCTCGGCGATGTGCATCCCGATACCGCCGCCGCCCGCGCTTGCCTTCACAATCACCGGGTAGCCGATCTCAGCGGCGACCTTCTTCGCTTCATCGAGGCTCCTGACGCCTTCCGGGGTGCCGGGAAGGACCGGTACACCCGCATCGTGCATCATCTGCTTCGACCCGATCTTCGAGCCAAGAGCCTTGATGGTCTTCCACGATGGTCCGATAAACGTCAGACCTTCATCCTCGACAAGTTTTGCAAAATCGGCATTCTCAGCAAGGAACCCGTACCCCGGATGAATTGCCTCCGCTCCGGTCTTCTTCGCCACATCGCAGATCCGCTCTTTGTTGAGGTAACTCTTTGATGGGTGCGCCTCGCCCACGCAGAATGCTTCGTCGGCATACTTGACGTGGAGTGAATTCTTGTCGGGTTCTGAGTAGATAGCAACCGTATCGATACCCAGTTCCCGGCAGGCACGCATAATCCGGATGGCAATCTCGCCACGGTTAGCAATCAGGATCTTGTCAAAGTACTTCATCGCGCAAACAGTCCCTATTCGATGATCATGAGCACATCGCCGTTCTGCACGACGTCCCCGGCATCCACGAAGATCTCCTTCACCGTGCCGTCGCGTGGACTGCGGATTGGGTTCTCCATCTTCATCGCTTCAAGGACAATGAGGGTATCGCCCTTCTTGACGGTGCTCCCACGCTCGGTCATCACCTTCAGGACCATGCCCTGCATGTTGCTCTTGACGCCGCCGGCGACCTCGCCGCGGGGGATCCTCTCTTTGGCTGATGATTCGGCTGCAGGTCCCGGGACCGAGCCTCCCTCCACGGTAATGATCCGGACCGAGAAGATCTCGCCGTCCACCTCCACCTCCATGGACCGGGGTATGCCTGCAGCCCCTGCTGGTGCGGTGACGACTGCCGTCTTTTCCGGGATCACTTCGGCCTTCCGCTCGCCCCGGAGGAACGAGGGAGCAATGTTTGGATAGAGGATATAGGTGAGAACGTCCTCCTCACGGGTGACGAGACCCTGCTCCATTGCTTCCGCCCGCATCTGCTCGTAGATGGGTTCGAGGAGATCCGCCGGACGGACCGTGATCGGTTTCTCGTCGCCGATGATCATCTTCTGCACCTCCGTGCTGATCGGGGCGGGTGAGCGGCCGTAACAGCCGAGGACGTAGTCCTTTACCTCTTTTGTCACGTTCCGGTAGCGTCCGCCCATCAGAACGTTGAGCACCGCCTGCGTGCCCACGATCTGGCTTGTCGGTGTCACGAGCGGCGGGTAGCCGAGGTCCTCTCTAACCCGGGGGATCTCGTGGAGCACCTCATCCAGGCGGTCAAGTGCATTCTGCTCCTTTAACTGGGAGACGAGGTTTGAGATCATACCGCCCGGAAGCTGGTAGATCAGCACGTCCGAGTCAACCCTGTCTGCGATGGAGTTGAAGAGCGGATCGTACTTCTCCCGAATCTCACGGCAGATGTTGCGGACCTTGCGGAGTTTGATGAGGTCTATCTTTGTATCCCGCGGCGTTCCGGCGACGCTTGCAACGACACTCTCCGTTGGAGGCTGGGATGTGCCGAGGGAGAACGGCGACATCGCCGTGTCAAGAATATCCACGCCGGCATCGATCGCCGCCTGATAACTCAGGGGTGCCACGCCGCTCGTACAGTGGGAGTGGAGACAGACCTTGACATCTGCTACCTTCTTGATCCCCGAGATAAGGTCTCGGGCATCATGGGGCATGATCAGTCCGGCCATGTCCTTGATGCAGATCGAGTCGCAGCCAAGCGTATAGAGCTCCTGCGCCATATCGATAAAGGACGCAACGGAGTGAACCGGGCTTGTCGTGTAGGAGATTGCGCCCTGCAGGTGCGCGCCGACGTTCTGGACCTCCTCCATCGCTTTCTTCATATTCCGGATATCATTCAATGCATCAAAGACCCGGAAGATGTCAACTCCGTTCCGCGCCGATGCCTCTACGAACTTCTCCACCACATCGTCCGGATAATGCCGGTACCCTACGAGGTTCTGCCCTCGCAGAAGCATCTGGATAGGAGTGCGCTTGAGTTCAGCCTTCAGCATCCTGAGACGGTCCCAGGGATCGTCGTTGAGGAACCTGATGCAGCTGTCAAAGGTCGCCCCGCCCCAGGCTTCGACAGAGAAAAAACCCACTTCGTCGATGGCTCGGGCAAGAGGGAGCATATCTTCTGTCCGCAACCGGGTGGCGATGAGCGATTGATGCGCATCCCTAAGCGTGGTGTCGGTGATATTGAGTGTATCCGATTTGGCAGCACACATCGAATTTGCACCTCGAAGGGCTGAGAAAATATCAATAAAGCCTCTAGAAAATTCATCCTAATAATATAAAAACGTCGCGAAGGGGCAGGCACGATAAAATCCCAAAAAATACGGCTGATATGGATGCCAGAAGATCTTTTGAGTCCCTCCTGAACTCTGGACAGATCTCTCCTCCGAACGTATACCCCCGCACGGCAAGCAGCCGTGCGATATCGTCGGATCGCCGGATCTCCGTAACAATGAGGGTGACGGCGAGCGGCACGATCGAGCGCAGACCGGGTCGGATTCCCTTCAGTGCCATTGCCACCTGCGCATGCTCGATATCCTCCCGGATAACGGCGAGCCCTCCAATTCCCATCTCGGCAATGAGCCCGATCTCGAATCCAACCCGGTTGCCGAGGGCCCAGACCGCCACAGAAAGAGCATCTCCCTCCCTCGTCTCGGCATATGCCCATGCAGCAAGCAGCAGAATCACGGTCATCCGGATGAAGTAGGAGAGACCAGGTCCGCCCTCCAATGCAGAGACGAGGGCTGTGACGCCGATCATCGCAATAAGGGGGATGAGCACCCGCGGTCCCGGGAGGGTTTTTGTGCGCGGTGTCGCGAGCAGCCACCAGACGAGGGCTGCGACGGCTCCTGCCGTGCTTGCAAACGCAGCAAGCGAGAGGACAGCAGCCGCAAGGAACCTCAGTCGCGGATCCTGCATAGCGCCTCCCGGGCGTCCTGGAGCCTGATGTTTTCCGGGCGCGCACCCTCGTTTAAGGCGTATGCAAGGTACGGCGGAGCGTGCCGCCATCTGGGAATCGCATGGGGAACACCGCCGAGGCCGGTCAGGGTTCCGTTCTCCATCTCCCAGATTGCATCCACCCGGGGGAGGACCGCGCTCTCGTGCGAGAAGATGATTGTGATGCCCTCTCTCCTCCCCTCGATCATCCTGCAGGCCCTCTGTTTTGCGGTGCAGTCGAGCGAGCTGAACGGTTCGTCCAGCATCAAGAGGTCCGGATCTTGCATGATGGCGCAACAAAGGGTCAGCCGTTTGAGTTCACCGCGGGAGAGGCGGAACGGGTCATCGTCTGCACGCCCGACCAGATCCGCCCGGGCAAGCACCTCGTCCGGGTCAAGGCCCCAGGATGCAGCCTCCCCGGCGACGGTCGAGGATGTTATGTGGTACTCCGGGAACTGGAGCAGGACCTGGACCGAGGAGATCCCGTGCCTTCGGACGGCGCCACCGGTTGGACGGAGAAGCCCTGCGATCAGGAGGGCGAGCGTCGATTTTCCACTGCCCACCGGACCGCTGACCAGGTGTACGCCCTCATCGAAGGTGCCGCTGCCCCGGAGGGTGAACGTCCCCCGGGCAAACAGGAGTTCATCAAGTTCCACTCTCATGAACGGAGCCTCCAGATCGTCGGGTAAAAGCACGTCCCCTCGAGCGCCGAGAAGACCTCGTCGGGCGTCCCGTGGTGCCGGACCCTGCCGCCGTCCATGAAGAGGATGAAGTCCGCTTCGGCTGCGGCATCCATCGATTGGGTGCACCAGAGGACGTGGGCGGCCGGGCTCTCCCGCACGATGCGGTGGACGCGCTTTGCGGTCCCGGCGTCCAGGTGCGAGTCGGCCTCGTCGAGGATCAGCACCTCGGGGTTATCGACAACGGCCGCGGCCAGCCCGACGAGGGCCTTCTCTCCCCCGGAGAGGGCCGAGACCTTCTTATCGAGGAGGTGGACGATGCCGACCGCCTCTGCGGCCGCCCTGACAAGTTCATCCGCCCTCGTACAGGGGTAATGGCGGAACCGCGGGGTCGATGCAATCTCGTCGTAGACCCGGGAGAAGAGGAGCGTCCGGTCCGGGAACTCCCCTACCCACCCGATCTTTGCAGCGGACGGCGGCTTTCCGAGGATCTGGACTCTCCCCCTCTTTGGCTCCTCGAGTCCGGCGCAGACCGAGAGGAGCGTCGTTTTTCCGCTCCCGTTCGGCCCGATCACGGCGATATGGCGTGCAACGAGAGAGAGATCGGGAATATCGAGCAGTTTATGCCGAAGATCGGTGATGCGGATCATGCCAGACGCTTTCCTATCGAGTACGCTGCTGCGACCTTCACGACCTCCCCGATGACGAACGGGGCGACCCCGAGCAGGACAGCCTGGGGGAGCGCAAGCGAGGCCGAGTAGGCGAGCCATGCAACCCCGAAGAGGTAGATGACGGTTGTCGCCAGAATCAGGCCTCCTACACGCCACTGTATCGATTCATGCTCGTAGGCGAGCCCGACGATGAGGGCGGCGGGGATGAAGCCGATCAGGTACCCTCCCGTCGGGCCGAGGAGCACCCCAAGACCCGCCGTACCGTTATGGAACATCGGCAGGTTCGCCGCCCCGAGGAGGACGTAGAGCCCGACGGGTATCACTCCGTAGCGTTTCATGACGATACCCGCAAGAAGCACAAAGAGTGTCTGGAGTGTGAGCGGGACCGGGGGCAACGGGATGGATATCCAGCTCCCGGCAGCAATTAGCGCGATAAACGTGCCGCTGTAGGCAAGGATCCGTGTTCGACGTATCATCTAGACCGTCTAGTATGGGACGGCCGAAGAGAAAAATCCTGTCAACCAAAAATTTTGTTGTGGTTGACAGGTGGCCCGGGTCAGAACTGGAAACAGTCGCCGGCGATAACCCGCTCGACCTCTCCGTTGTCCTTGCGGATGATCAGGGCGCCGTGCCTGTCGATGTCGATGGCTTCTCCCTCAAAGGTCTTGTTGATGGTCTTGATGACGACCCGGTGCTCAAGCGTCAGGGAGAGGGTCTTCCACTCGCGAATGATGGAATCGTATTCTCCATCCTCGAGCTGCCGATAGCGCAGCTCAAATTCCCGCAGTATCCGGGCAAGAAGCGCCACACGATCGACCTCATGGCCCACCTCATCCTTGAGCGAGGTGATTGTCTTCTGCAGGTCCGATGGTAGATCGGCAAGTGAGATGTTCGCATCGATCCCGATCCCGAGAAGGGCATAGTGGACGGTATCTGCCTCTGCGGCGAGCTCCAGGAGCAGCCCGGCAACCTTCTTATCCCCGATGAAGATGTCGTTGGGCCACTTGATGAGGGCGCTGATGTTGTACTCCTTCCGAATGGCCCGGGCGATTGCGATCGCCCCGGCCATGGTGATCATGAAGAGGTTGTCAAGCGGGATCCGCGGTTTTAAGACGATGGTGGCCCAGATCCCACCGGCGGGCGAGACCCAGGCGCGTCCGAGTCTCCCAACGCCGCCGGTCTGCTCCTCGGCGATGATCACCAGACCGTGCAGTTGTTCAGGATCCGTCTCGCCGGCAAGTCTCTTCCCGATCCAGCTTGTGGATGTGGTGCGGTCGAAGTGGCGGATCTGCCGTCCGATGACCTGCGTGCGAAGTTTTTTCTGGATCTCGTACGGAAGGAGCCTGCTTGTTGCCGCTTCAAGGCGATAGCCTTCCGCCCGCGATGATGAGATACGGTATCCCAACTTTCGGAGTTCACGTATCTGTTTCCAGACTGCTGAACGGGTTATGCCCAGTTGCTCTGCAATTCGCTCGCCCGATACCGGGCCGGATGCTTCTTCGAGAATCTTTAATACGCTGATTGCCGTATCCTTCATGTCTATTACCTTTGCGTTGCAGGCGACTCAGTCGAGGGCGGATATGGATTCTCACCAAAGATCTGCTTTTGGATCTCCGCGTTCTGCTCCATGAAACCCGCAATATCGAAGATCCCGGTCACATCGACGATCCCAATCGCGCCGATGGCCTTGCCTTCCTCGTTTCGCACCGGCGCCACTACCACCGGGATGCCTTTGTATGGGCCTCCTTGCGGCCTGACCCTCAACGTGACGTTCTCCGCCAGGACTTCTTCAAGAACGGGGCCGGTATAGGCCTCCTCAATAATCTTCCCTCCCTCGATTCTGAGTCCGGGGTAATCTCGGGAGCGTGCTGTAACAGGCAGACGGCCAAGCAGTTCATGGATACTCATCATGATTGGAGCGAGATCGCGCGCTCTCGAAGACTCAGAGATGATATACTGCTCCATGGTCGTACCCCTAACTTTTCATCACGGTTTATCTAAAATAAGGTTTCCCTCTCGTTGCAGGAGAACTCCTTCAAAAATTCACGTGTTGGGTACTCATGGATACTGGAGATCAGAATTATTCCGTCGCCGACCACCTTCTCGATGAGAAGCGCCTCACCGGTATCCGCGGCGGCAAGCGTCTCACCGCCGTGGGACGGGAAGGTGCCATCACACTCGACGGCGGTCAGGTCGTATCCGGAGAACAGGGAGTTGTATCTGCTCTCCCTCTCGAACCTGACGGCACGCGGCCCATAGGCGAACGTATAGGTTACCGGGAATGGGAGCCAGTCGTAGGCGTCATCACGAGAGCATCCTGCCCCGAAGACAAGCAGTCGCCCACCGTTCTCGACGAAACGCCGGATACGCCCCTCTGCGGCCCGAAGAGCCGGAAGAAGGTTTGAGTAGGACGGGTTTGCAAACCCCGTCGGGACGATGAGTGAACCGAATCGTCCGCGCCAGAAGGGAGATCCAAGCATATGGGGGTTGACCGTCTCACAGCAGGAGCCGCAGTCCTCGATGAGCCGCGAGAACATGAGAGGACTGTCCCAGAGCAGCCCGGTTCTGCCGGTCACCCCTTGATCACCCCGAGCGGCTCAAGTCGGACAACGATATCCGAGAGGCCTGCTTCATGCACGACCCGGACCACTTCCCCGCTTGGCTTATAGACTTCGGGTGCTTCTTCAGCGAGGGCGGCGTCGCTGTGAGCTCGCACCACAATGCCCTCTCCTGCGAGTTGCTCCCGGAGTTCTCTCCCGCGGACTTCTTTCTTCGCCTTCGACCGGCTGAGCACTCTCCCTGCGCCGTGGCAGGTGCTCCCGAAGGTCTTTTCCATAGCAGTCGATGTGCCGCGGAGGAGGTAAGAGGACGTCCCCATGCTTCCTGGGATGATCACGGGTTGCCCGATCGCGGCATACTCCCTGGGAATACCCGCTGCCCCGGGACCGAACGCTCGTGTCGCGCCTTTGCGATGGACGCAGACCTCCATCGACGCACCGTCGACGTCGTGGCGCTCGAACTTTGCGACGTTGTGTGCGACATCGTAGATGAGCCGCATCTCATCGTAATCGATCCCGAAGAGCTGCGAAAAGACTTTTCTTGCCTCGTGCATGATGACCTGTCGATTCGCCCAGGCATAATTTGCAGCGCAGACCATGGCGCCATAGTACGCACGCCCTTCTGGGGAATCGATAGGAGCGCAGGCAAGTTGCCGATCCGGGAGTTGTATCCCGTATTTCGAAAGCGCCCCCTCGAGCACCCGTATGTGGTCGGTGGCGACCTGGTGGCCGAGACCCCGTGAGCCGCAGTGGACCATGAAACAGACCTGTCCCTCAGATATTCCAAAGGCCTTCGCAACCTCGGGATTGACGATCTCTCGCGCCACCTGAACCTCCAGGAAGTGGTTTCCCGCGCCGAGCGTCCCGATCTGCGGCACGCCTCGCTGGCGTGCTTTGGCACTGACCGTCTCCGGTTGTGCGCCGGGCATCGCGCCTTCCTCCTCGCACCGGGCAAGATCAGCGCTCGTGCCGAGTCCGCGCTCAACCGCCCATCGTGCGCCGTCGACCATGATATCGGAGAGCTCCTTGTTTGAGACCCGCAAGGTGCTTTTTGCACCAACACCTGTCGGTACCGCGGCAAAGAGGCTCTCGATCAGTTCTCGCTTCTTGCCGGAGAGATCGGCCTCGGTCAGAGGTGTCGTGATCAGCCGGACGCCGCAGTTGATGTCGAAGCCAACCCCGCCGGGAGAGATGACCCCCTCAGTCATATCAAACGCGGCAACACCGCCGATGGGAAACCCGTATCCCCAATGAATATCGGGCATGGCAAGCGAGTGTTTCACAATCCCGGGAAGGGTTGCGACGTTTGCAAGCTGACGAATTGCCCCTTCCTCAAGTGTCTCTCCAAGCGACGGTGAGAGGAAGAAACGCCCGGGTACCCGCATATTGGGAACATACCCGATGGGGACCTCCCATTCGAGGTCTCCGACTTTATTGATTCCTTCAAGCATATGGATCCCTCTTAAATATCGAAGATGATCTCCACCACATAACCCTCTTCTTCTTTAACGATTTCGAGTCCAAAGTAGGATATACCCTTGACAATCGTCCCTCCGGAGTGCCGCTTTGGATCGAAGGGCTCACCTCGTGCGGTGGCGGTGAGCCGGGTACCCTGGACATCAACGTCAAACGTGCAGAATACGGTGCCCTCGACCTCGGTGATGAAGAGCAGTTCCGAGAGGTAGTCGATAAGGAGGGCCTCGAGGTTATCGGCCTCGAGGGAGATCTCTCTCGTGACGCCGCGGTCAATGCAGGGGCCGTACATGATTTGGAACATGGCTCGGCCTGCATCGGCAAAGAGCTCGTTTATGGTCCTTCCCCGCACCCGCATCTGGACGTCGGCGGTATGTTCCAGTTCTTCGAAACTCATGGTCTAGAAGTCATCATAAAATATAGGAATCATTCCCTTGTGAACGGAGTCGATGTAGCGGGCCTGATACTTCGAGACATAGATGGTATAATCACCAACCGGGATCTTCAGATCGGTCGATTTCGGCGGTTTCACTGACGTCGGGAGGAGGATGGCTCCGCTGCAGGATGTGCTCACCCTGAAATCACGCTTTCTCTGGAGAACGTATGTTCGGACGTCGTCTGTGATGTAGATGCTTGGCGATGGTTCAGACCCCTGTGTATCACTCTGCATGATTAGTCTCACATATTGGTTTTGGGTATAAAAAAAGAGGTATGGTCTTTGAGTGTTACGTTATTCCGAGGATCTTCGCCACCACATCCACGTACTGGTCTTTCAATTCGTAAATTGTCTTTGTTCCCTCTGCGTTCCGCTTCACATGCAGAATGCCCATTCGGGATGCAATGATACCTACCATTGATGCGATGGAGTGATAGCTGATCGAGAACTGCTTCTGTAACCTCCTGTAGATCTGGGGGATGGTCAGAGATTTTACTTTCACGAAGAGGCTGAGCAGTTCGTGCCGGATTCCATCCCGGTCCCGTGAGAGATATCCTTTGAGTCGAGTTTCTATCTCTTTTTTGAGCTCAGAGGGTGATCTCATATGTGCTTGTGATTCGGTATTTTATATATATCTTTTCTTTTCAATCGTTTAATCGAGTATTCTGCCAGGAGGACGACAATTGTCTGACGAAATATGGTGAGGATAAATTAGATTGGTCTATTCATAATACTGTAACATATAAGAGGATATTTTAGAAATTTAGTGAACATAACCCGTGTTCTTGTTGCTCAGGATCTTCCTCCAATGAACTCTCCTGCAAACATTCTGCGTGCCGCTCTGTTCTGTGGGCAATGCTTGCAGGCATGCGCGTAAAGACGATGAACATGAGGGTTGGCCTGGGATCTGGCAGGGACAGTCTGAATGGATAAATGCGTTCTGGCCCGGCGTGATGAGATCTGCAAAGATGGGCTGCCATGCTTCGTTAGGACCTACGCGGAGGGAGAACCGGGCGCGATCAGACCTTATTCTGATCCGGGATATTTTGGGACGGACTCGCGCTCCCCGGGCGGATCACGATTCGCGCCTCGTATGAATGAGCAACCCTTTAACCTATCACACCCGTACACTACTACGGCATGGAATTTTCCGGATATGATATCAACAAATACTCTCCGCGGCAGATGGTAGCGCTGCCCCTCGTTCTTCTCCTCCTTGCCGGGGTCCTGGTGGGCTATACCACGCTCACCACCGGCCTGCCGGTAACTCCGGGCATTGACTTTGTAGGGGGAACGGCGGTCACCGTGTTTACCGCTGACAGCAAGGAGACGTTAGAGGCGACCTTTGCCGGGTATCCACTGCTATCGGTGGGTGAGGGGATCGGCAACGGAAAGTACCTCCAGTTCGGTCCCATGGACGATACGCAGCTTCAGGATCTCGCTAGGCTCATCAATGAGAAGTATCCTGATGCGAAAGTAGACCAGATCGGCGAGACGTTCGGAAAGACCCTTCAGGGCCAGGCAATCCTCGCACTGATCTTCTCGTTCATCGGGATGGCCGTCGTGATCTTTCTGGTGTACCGCAAACTGGTATCAGCAGGCGCGATCGTTCTTGCGGCCTTTTCTGATATCTGCATCACTGCGGCGATCATGCAGATCATCGGCATCCCGCTCTCCCTCGGGACTACGGCGGCTCTTCTGATGCTGATCGGGTACGCTGCAGACAGTAACGTCCTGCTGACCACACGTCTCTTGAAGCGCAAAGGGAAACTCGAAGAGAAACTCTCCGGAGCCTTCAGGACCGGTATCATCATGACGACGACGACGCTTACGGCCATCGCCGCGATGTGGGTCGTCGCCACGGCAGGCCAGATCCAGATCATCAGCGAGATCGCAAGCGTCCTTCTCATCGGGCTTTTTGTCGATATGATGAACACCTGGATGTTGAATGCCGGGATACTCAAAGGATACATCCGCCGGGAGAATAAGAGATGAACAGCGAAACCATCAAGAACCTTGTTAAAGACTGGCGGGTTGCCCTGCTGCTCGTGCTGGTCGTCGGCTCCCTCATCGGCATCTACCTCGCCCCCCCGAACCCGGAGAAGGGGCTTGAGGGGAACCTCCAGTTCGGTCTCGATCTCGAAGGGGGATCGTGGCTGCAGATGGAGTTCCAGTCCGTGGTCGTGACCTACTCGACCGACGGGTCGGTCGGAGACCTCGTAGAGAACCTGAGAACTGGTCTAGATGCGGATGTCATCCAGATCGACCAGAACCACCTGGAGATCCGAAAGAGCGTCTCACGCGCTGACCTTGAGCCGATCTTTGCAGAGTCGGACGCTTCGATCGTCGGTTACCAGAAGGGTGTATCGGCGCTCACCGCGGACGAAGTAAAGCGGATCTTAAGCGACAAGGTGAACGCTCTCGGGATGCAGGACGCGCGGATCAACCTCCTTACCCCGACGGGAAGCGATTACCCGCAGTATGTGCGGATTGAACTTGCCGGCGTCGATATGGCGACGGCGCAGGAGATTGTCGGCAAGCAGGGTCTCTTCGAGATCCGGATCCAGACGACCGGCAACGAGACCGAGCACGTCCTCTACGGCGACCAGATCACGAGCGTCGGCGTGCCGCAGAGAGATCCCGGAACACAGGAGTGGGGTGTCGGGTTCTCGCTCTCTGATGCCGGCGCAGAGGCCTTCCGGAATGCCGCCATCGAGCACGGAGCGGTCGACAACCCAAGAGCTCATTACCTCATGATGCTTCTTGACAACGAGACCGTCTACAGCGCTCCGCTCTCCGGCGAACTTGCGGCACAGATCCGGTCGGGCCCGGTCAGGTCGCTCTCCGCGAGCACCGGCCTCGGCGATGAGGGGCTAGAGGAAGCACAGGCGCTCCAGGTTCACCTGCGTGCCGGCGCCTTGCCGGTGAAGGTGGATATCGTCGGGTCTGGCTCGGTCCCCGCGGCGTTAGGCGAACAGTTCAAGATGGTGGTCCTCATTGCCGGGGTGCTTGCCCTGCTCACCGTGGGAGTCGTCGTCTACTACCGCTACCGGGAGCCCTCGATCGTGATCCCGATGCTCGCCGTCAACTTTTCAGAGATCGTCATTCTGCTCGGTATCGCCCGATATTTCGTGCAACTCGATCTCGCCACCATCGCCGGTCTGATAGCGGTTGTGGGTACCGGTATCGACCAGCTTGTCATCATCACGGACGAGGTTCTTCACGAAGGGCGCGTCCCATCGCCGAACCTTTATCTGAAACGGTACGGACGGGCGCTCGGGATCATCTTCGCCTCGGCGGCGACGGTCTTCATCGCCATGCTCCCTCTCGCGTTGATGGACCTCTCCACTCTCCGGGGCTTTGCCATCATCACCATACTCGGTGTCCTGATCGGTATCCTGGTCACCAGGCCCGCGTATGGAAAGATAATCATGGCAATCCTCTCCAAATAAAAATCCCACAACAACCTTTATTACCCCATTCACACACAGTGTGTGAATG
Source organism: Methanoculleus sp. DTU007 (assembly GCF_001512385.1). Lineage (NCBI taxonomy): Archaea > Methanobacteriati > Methanobacteriota > Methanomicrobia > Methanomicrobiales > Methanomicrobiaceae > Methanoculleus > Methanoculleus sp. DTU007. The sequence goes on from NZ_LFRO01000023.1 coordinate 43,894, forward strand.
GGGTATAGTCTTATGGGAAAACCAGTTTTGATGGACTTTTTCGCCGAGTGGTGCGGCCCATGCCACCAGCAGTCACCGATCATCGATGAACTCGAGGCAAGAATGGGCGACAAAGTTGAGATCAGGAAGATTGACGTCGGTGTTGATTCCGAGCAGACACGCCAATATGCCGCAAAATACGACATTCAGTTCGTACCGACGCTAATTATCGAGAAAGATGGAAAGATCGTCCAGAAACTGGTGGGTGTACAGGATCTCGAGAAACTTGAAAGCATCCTAAAACCGCTGGTCGAGTAAGGCAATGAAGATCGGGATCGTCGGTGGAACCGGTGAGATAGGGGAGGGCATGGCGCTCCGGCTCTCTCCGAAATACGATGTGATCGTGGGGTCACGTGAGGAGACAAAGGCGATAGCCACCTGTGATGCCTGCAGGGCATCTCTGGAGGAGCGTGATCTGGCGTGCAATCTCCTCGGGGTCACCAACCAGCGTGCGATCGACGAGGCGGATGTTGTCATTCTCGCGATACCGTTCAGACACGTGGCTCCCACCCTGAAAACCTTGACCGGGTTTGAGGATAAGATCGTCATCAGCCCGGTCAATCCGATCGAACGGACAACTTACTTCTATTACGCTCCTCCGCCGGAGGGTTCGGCGGCGATGATGATCAAGGGGATGCTTCCAGAGAGCGCGATCGTCTGTGCCGCGTTCAATAACGTCGCTGCAAACAAGTGGCGGGCGCTCGACGAGGTGCTGGACTACTCGGTCGCCGTCTGCTGCGACGACGATGGTGCAAAGCGAACGGTCATGGATCTTGTCAACAGTGTATCCAGCCTCCGTGCCTATGATGCAGGACCGCTTCATGCCGCTTCCATCGTTGAGAGCCTCACACCGCTTCTCCTCAACATCGCGCGGTTCAACGGGATGAAGGATGTCGGAGTGAGGTTTGTATAATCCTGCCCGGGAGAGGTTTTTGTGGCTCGGGACCTGCACCTGACCCCAAAAACCTGAACTCTTTGGTAATCGTATTCGCTCTGCAAAGACTGTTTTAGAACTCTGATCTCTTCTCGATAGTCCCAACCAGCACACAGATATCCCCTGTCGCGCCAAATCATTCTGTACGAAGTTCGGGATGTCTTAAATGCTGGATCAGGAATTCGAACGAATAGGAAAAAGGCTCTTTTTGGAAGGGCTTGTCGGAGCGAATTTCGGAAACATGAGCGTTCGGGCGGAAGGGGGCTTCTACATCACCAAAACCGGCGCGTACCTCGATTCCTGCGGGATGCCGGTCTACGTGCCTCATACGGGCGACGTCCCGCGTGAAGCCTCAAGCGAGTACCGGGTTCACCGGGCGGTCTACCGGGCGACCGAGCACCAGGCGATCGTCCACGCCCACCCGGTTCACGCCGTTGCGGCCTCGCTCGATCATGATCTCGTCCGGCCGGTCGACAGCGAGGGGGGTATGCTCTGCCCGGAGATCCCGGTCGTCACCGGGAGCCCGGGGACCAACGAGATCGCAGAGAACGTCGCCGGGGCGCTTCAGGCCGGTCATATCGTCATTGTCCGGGGGCATGGGACGTTTGCCGCCGGAAGAACACTTGATGAGGCGTATATCTACACCTCGATAGCAGAGTATGCCTGTAGGATTCTCTTCTTATCGGGGCGGCTTCGGGGGGTTCTGTAACTCCTCGATCTGACGGATGATCTCGCGGTGAAACCCAAGGAGCATGTCGCTGATAACCCCGAACATGAAGATCTGAAAGCCGACCACGATCAGGAGGACCGTGAGGATGGTGAGCGGCAGGTGCTCGATATTCTTGAGCCATTCGAGGACGACATAGATCCCGATGACACCACCTGCAAGCGATATGAAGAGACCGATGATCCCGAAGTAAAAGATCGGGTTGTTCGTCTTCGCGAGCCGGTATATGGTCGAGAGTATCCCGATACCGTCGTGGAGGGGATTTAGTTTGGTGGCGGTGCCGGATCGTGCGTAGTATCGGACAGGAACGACGGCTATTCGCTGCCCGTGTCTCACCGCCTCGACTGCCATCTCCGTCTCGATCTCGAATCCGGTCTCCTTTAAGGTCATTTGCCGGATCGAATGAAGGGTAAAAGCGCGGTAGCCGGAGAGGATGTCACGAAGGTCTCGTCCGTGTGCTATCCTGAACATCAAGTTGATGATATGGTTGCCGAGGTGGTTCAGCCTCGTGAACGCCCCTTCCTCCGGGTTGGCAAGGCGGTCGCCGATGACGTGATCGAACCCCCGCCCGAGAGGTTCGAGCATTCGCTCCGCGTCTTCCGGCGAGTTGGTCCCATCTCCGTCAAGCATGAGCACGTAAGGCTTATCGATGATCTCGATAGCCTCGATAATGGCGTTGCCCTTTCCCTTCCCCGTCTGTTTCCGGACAATTGCTCCTGCAGCCTGTGCAATCTCCGGGGTCCCGTCGATGCTGTTCCCATCCATGACGAGGATGTGGTGAAACCCGCGCTCCTGGAATTCCTGGATCAGTCTGCCGATCGTCGGGGCTTCATTCAGCGTAGGGATGAAGATGCACACCTCATCGCGCTCGATGCTCATTGACGTACTTATATCCAATTGGGAATCATAAGGACTTCGCATGCACGTTGCCAAATCGGGGCTTAGGGTTCTCGGGATCGCTGAGAGTTACTCCGGGCGTGAGCGGTCCACCCTTGCCGGGGTCGTCATGCGAAAAGATCTCCTTATCGACGGGGTGGCCTTTGCACCGGTGACCGTCGGGGGATCGGACGCCACCGATGCGGTCATCCGGGTCTTTACCGGCCTTGCACGAGAGGATATCAACCTCATAATGATCAGCGGAAGCGTCATCGCCTGGTACAACATCATCGACCCCGTAGCGGTGCAGGAGGCGACGGGTCTCCCCGTCATCATCACTACCTACGAGGAGTCGGAAGGGCTCGAGGAAGACATTCGCCGGCACTTTCCGGGCGACGTTGAGAGGCTTGCAGCATACCGCCGGCTTGGCGAGCGTATCCCCGTCAGGCTGCACTCGGGATACGCTCTCTTCATCCGGCCTTACGGACTTTCCTTCAAGGATGCTGCAAGGCTCTGCAACGACTTCACGCGCGAAGGGAAGGTGCCCGAGCCGATCAGGGTTGCCCGGCTCATTGCCCGGGGTCTCGTCCGGTCGTCCCGGTCAACTCCTGACGACCATGACCGTTGACGTCGCATGATCGACGACGTAGGAACTGACACTCCCGAGGATGAATCGGTCGATCCGACCTCTGCCATGCGATCCAATCACGGTCAGGTCGGCGTTGAGCTCCTGCGCGAGAGCGGTGATCTCCGCTCCCGGGTGTCCTCGGCGCTTGTGAACCGTCATCCGGACTCCGGATGCGGCTGCCTGCCGCTCCGCTTCGGCGAGAATCTCATCCGCCTCCCGTTCGAGCGAGTCGAGGACTGCCTGCCTTGCTAAATCGGGTGGTTCGAGCTCGTTGAGCATCAGTGTAGGGTAGGTTTCGGTCTGGATAACATGTACGGCATGAAGGGCTGCTTTCATGGAGCGGGCAACGGCCAGCGCTTCCTCGAGCGCTCTGTGACCGATCTCCGACCCATCGATCGCGACGAGTATCAATTTGAACATAATCGTCTGTCTGAAACGTACTGATACAAATACATGGTCTTTGCAGGCGTTCCACCTCATGCCTGCACGGTGTGCTTCGAGATTATCTCCCCCGTCTGCTTCTCCAAAATCTCGACGGTGACCTGTACGCCCGGGTAGATGGTATTGTCGGAGAGGTCCAGTTCCAGCTCCTCGCCTGGGTTCCAGTAGGGGGTGCGGCACCCCTCGCCCCCGAGCGTCTTTACCCCGTAGTGGTGCGATGGTATGAGCCGGTGGCCGTTTAAAGTCTGGACGACGCAGACTTTCTGGCCGTTCCGATATATGACTGCCTTTAAGCCGTCGTTTTCGTAGACCGTGCTGCCGTTATTGAGGAGCACTATCCTGCTTGCGCAGGTGAATTTTCCTGTCTCCTTGCTGTTATGAGAGATCTCGGTAATAATGATCGGCGGCTCTGCAGGCTCCATCCAGGACCCGGACGGGAGCATCGCAAGCGCCATCAGCAGGACAAGAATAGCGAGGATGATGGTGATGGCAACCATCAGGAGCGTGCCGTGCGTCTCCGAGATGGCTCGATCACTCTCCGTGGTCAGCTCTACTGGCGCTTCGGACGGTTTCCCTGGCTGAGATGCCGTTCGTAAAGCCGTTGAAAATCGAAAGATTGTGCTATCCGCTCCCAACATTTACGTCCCTGTACCGTCTTCTTCCCGCGGACCGCGGACCACGACAGCCCGATGCGCCAACTGCGCTGGGTCTCCCGGCGGGCGTTCTGACATGAACTACTGGAGCAATGGTTTGCCCGCACGGCATCTCTATCTGTATGCAGGGGATAGTGACTCCCCATCCTCCTTGAAGCGTCATTCTCGCCTTGGATGAGAATCCCACCATCTGATAAATAAACGCTACGAAACGAAGTTTCAGTTGTGAGTGATTGAACTATGAAACAGAACTCAGGTCCATCTCGATCGATTTTTAAGCGGACTATGGAGCAGCCACTTGCCTGTAGGAGCTGCTGATTGCGCCCAGGATACAGAGGCCGGTCTTCAAGGTTAAGGCCTGAGGGAGTGGCATCTTACAGCGCAGGCTATGAGATCTCCTGGATGAGAGGCGGAGGTCACAAGGGGGCGTGCGGCATTGTCCGAAGAAATGAGTGCTGGAGGCGGACACACCCGGTAAGGGGCGGGGCCGCCACCCCATCATCAGGAGTGATGACCGCTGGTCCCGGTCAATCGAGGGACCCCTGGGAAGCGTCACTCACCCTGGTACTCTTCAAGAGCGAGCTGGTACATCCAGTCGAAGAGGAGCGCGCAGTCTTCCGGGGTACACTCCTGATCGCAGCCGATACAAGGGAGGATCTCTCCTCCTGCAAGGATGAGACAGGGGTCAATCGCCTGTTTCTTCGCCCGCAATAGATACGTCTTGATGCCGTCGCTACGAAACTCGATACGCTCGATCAGCCCGGCATCCAGCAGTCGCTTTACGATTCTTGAGCACTTTCTGCTGTCGATGTCAAGGAGTTTCCAGAGTTCGCTCTGGAGAACCCCCTGGCGATGAGACTGAATGACCTTAAGTGCTTCTTCCTCCTGGTCGGACATGGCTATCAGAGCAGGGGTGCAATAGTCAAAATGTTATTGCCTCTTATGACGACGGTCCCCAGTATGCGGCCCCTCTGGTCGCCTTTATACTCTGTGGTCTCGTCCATATGCAGATTCAGGTGTTCGTCAACCGCCACGAGCCGGCCCTGGAGTTTTCTGCCGTCGTCCTTGATCTCAACGACTATTTTAGAGTCTACGAGAGAAAAAACCTTTTTTACGGGGAGTACAATGCCGTTAACCATCTGTTCTTATATGGTTACCCTCACGCATTAAATTTTCCGTCAACCATTTCCGGCATAGAAAGAGGCCTCCCTGCTACAGAGATCTCGTTCGAGTACCCTTGATTGCAATCAATGGCTGGCAGTCCAAAAACCAGGAGTAAAAATGGGTTACTCGGGGAGGTCTTCCCAGCGGTCCTTGAACTGCTTCTCGACGCCGGGGAGAGTGGTATACTCCATCTCTTCGAGCGAGAGGCGGTGAGGTTCGAACGGTCCGTGGGCCCTGAGCATACTGGAGAGTTCGCAGCACTGTTCGCGGACGCGATCGAATGCCGGATCGTCGAACATATCTGCAGGCCCGATCAGTTTCCCGTTGCTGACCTGGAACCCGAGACAGATGACCCGGGGCGGTCCGTCGAACTGCGTGCAGTTTGCATCGCAGACGCCGACCGGCATGAATGGTCCATGGTGCGAGCCGCGCATCCAGCCGGCAACGAGGATGGGTGTCCTGAAGGGGTCGATGACCTCTCCGACCGACGGGAACCCGCTCTGTGCCCTGACGATCATGACCGGGTCGTCCTTGCCGACGTAGCGGCCGGCCATCAGATTCAGTCGCTGGGTGCTGGTGGAGGCCGCGATTGTGCCATCCCTCTTCCAGACGTACTTGATCACATAGCGGCTCGGTGCTCCGATATAGGCAAGAAGGCTGTAAGACTCTTCGGGCGTGTTAAAGCGGATCCTCCGCTTCTCGATGACATCGTGGACCTCGAAGGTGAACCCTTGGTGCATCGAAGGATCGATGACGAGGCCGGACGTGCTGAAGGGATCGGCGAAGATCTTGTAGAGGAAGTAGTTCCACGCCCCGGGCTCGGTCTTGTCGGCCATGAAGATCAGAACCGGATCGGAACCCCGCTCCTCAAACTCCATCTCGGCAACGCCGGGTCCCATCCCCTTAACATTGCCGCTGAAAGCATCCCCAAGGAGGTCCTGGCCGGCGCCGTAGAGTTTCATCTCTTTGGCAACTCCGGCGCACTCCATGAAGATATCCCACGCCAACTTGTGGATCTCTTCATTGTCCTCACCCTTGGTGTGCGTCATGATCAACTCGAGATCATCACCGCAGTGGGTAACATGCGAGTCGATGATGATCTTGCCCTCTGCTTCCTTGAGCCTCTGGGCGGCCAGTTCAAGGATCTTTGGGTGGGTACGGGAGTGCCCTGGGAAACTGCCTATATCTGCTTTAATTACAGACACGGTGGTCTTAACCATTTAATCACCACTACCTGGACGGGCATAGCCCTTACGACTAGTAGATAGGTATTACTGTATATGTAGGTGTTGTTGCCTTGAAAAAGGGTTGGCTGGGGCAACGTATAGTACGACTTCCTATCCTTGATGTGGACCGGATTTCTTTCGCATGTGTGCGGCGGGAAGTGGCATTCTGCTTAATGTAGTGAGTTTTGGCTTTTTGGTCCAATTATACTCTTCAATCCAAAAAAGGAAGGCTATCGGTGTTCAATCCCATTGGGGTCTAATATGTGACTTAGATGTCCGCCGCGCGTCCCCTCCCGGGGCGGCAGATGAGGAAAAAGAGGAGTTGCCGGGTTCTGCCGGGTCTTGGGACGGCCCTTAATCGATCCGGATTGTTTTGCCCCGTGAGAATTTGACCTCCAGGACACCATGCTTGTAGTTTGACTGCATGGAGTCGGGATCCACGGCCGGCACCTCCACCGAGGTCAGCTGGTTTGCGCCGGCGATGATCGTCAATGTCCCATTGATGAGTGACAGGTGAATTTCATCTTTTTCGACACCCGGGAGATCGACTGCCACCGTCACATCATCGTCGGTTGTAAACATCTCTGCGATCGGCTCGATCTTTCCTTCCGATGAGGGTTCTGCAGGCGCAGATACGGGTTCCGTCTCCTCCGTCGTTGGGGCCTCCTGTCTGCTGGCATCATGAAGGACGATCTTGAATCCATAGGCAAACGGCCTGTTCTGATCTCCCTGCTCTTTGAGCCCCTGCTCCATGAGACGTTTCATCAGCTCGTTGAGCTGCTGGAAGATGTCTTCTGGGGTGTCACTCATGTGCATCACGTTGTCTTTGACTCTGTTGATGAGGGACCGCCCCCAGAAGGGGACCGGTCCCATCAGAACGCCATGCCTGTCTGGGGCAGCGGACGTTCTATCTTGGTCTTCAGTTCCTTTGTGAGACGGCTTATCTCACCGAAGTCTTTCTTTCTCGCGTAGACCGCGTCTTTGAGGGCCTGCACCAGATCCTTGACTTCTTCCTCGATCTTTCCAGTCTCCCGCGTCCTGACCCGGTTGATGGCCGAGACGGCCTCTTCAAGGGCCGACCGCTGCTCCTGGTTGTAGAGGATCTTCCAGGAGCTGCGTTCGTTCTCTTCCAACCGGTCGATATCCAGCGAACCTTTCACGCGGGTGAAGGCATCTTCGAAGTGTTTCTTCGTGATCCTTACATTGCCGATCGCCTGGCGCCGTTCTTCCTCGGGCTTCTTGCCCATCACAGCAATGAACTCGCGCATTGCGGATATCTTTGCTTCACGGACCAGTGCCTCGATGTCGGCTCCAACGTAGCCTTCTGTCCTGTCAACCAGTTCATCGATGTTGACATCGTTTGAGAGGATCTCTTTGTTCCTGAGGTAGACCTCGAAGATCTTCTTTCTGCCCTCACGATCCGGCGGAGGAACGTAGATGATCCGGTCCAATCTGCCGGGGCGAAGCAGCGCCTCGTCCAACATGTCAGGGCGGTTGGTAGCGCCGAGAACCACGACATTGTTGAGCTCCTCGAGGCCATCGAGCTCTGTCAGGATCTGGCTTACCACACTTTCAGTTACGTGTGATGATCCTATATAAGCTCCGCGCTTTGGCAGAAGTGCATCTATTTCGTCGAAAAAGATAATCGACGGTGCAGCTTGCCTCGCTTTCCTAAACACCTGACGAATTCCGCGTTCTGATTCCCCGACCCATTTCGAAAGGAGTTCCGGACCTTTTACAGAGATGAAATTGCATTCGCTCTCGTTTGCGACCGCCTTTGCCAGGAGGGTTTTCCCCGTTCCTGGGGGGCCGAAGAGCAGGATCCCGCGGGGTGGCTTAGTGTCCAGGGAGGCAAATACCTCCGGGTACTTGAGCGGCCACTCGACGGCTTCCGCAAGATCTCTTTTTACGTCATCAAGGCCTCCGACGTCTTCCCATTTGACATCGGGTATCTCCACGAGCACCTCCCTCATCGCGCTCGGCTCAACATGCTTGTGCGCTTCGATGAAGTCCTCGTTCGTTACACGGAGCTGGTCGATGATCTCGGCAGGGATCTCCTCCTCGATCTTGATCTGCGGGATGATCCGACGCAGCGCGTGCATCGCCGCCTCCTTTGCAAGCAGCGCGATATCTGCGCCGACGAACCCATGCGTCGAGCGGGCGTACTCCTCAAGGTTCACATCGTCGGCAAGCGGCATGCCCCGTGTGTGAATCTGGAAGATCTGCTGCCTCCCTTTGGTGTCCGGGATGCCGATCTCGATCTCGCGGTCGAACCGGCCGCCGCGCCGCAGAGCAGGGTCGATCATATCGGGAAGGTTCGTTGCGGCGATTACCACGACCTGACCACGGGTCTTCAACCCGTCCATGAGAGCGAGGAGCTGGGCGACGACCCGGCGTTCGACCTCGCCCTTCACCTCTTCACGTTTGGGCGCGATCGAGTCGATCTCGTCGATGAAGATGATCGAGGGCGCGTTCTCCTGCGCCTCCTCAAAGACTTCGCGGAGACGCTCCTCGGATTCGCCGTAATACTTGCTCATGATCTCGGGGCCCGAGAGCGTGATGAAGTGAGCGTCCACCTCGTTTGCCACTGCCTTTGCGATCAGCGTCTTTCCTGTACCGGGCGGGCCGTAGAGGAGGACACCCTTTGGAGGCTCGATGCCGAGGCGCTCAAAGAGCTCGGGGTGCCGGAGGGGGAGTTCGATCATCTCCCGGACGAGTTGCAGTTCGCGGTCGAGACCCCCGATATCCTCGTAGTGGACGTCGGCCGCCCTCGTCTCCCGCTGCCCCTCCTTGGGCTCGTATGGGGTCTCCTTCAGCTCGATCTCGGTGCTGTCGGTGACGATGGCGATGCCTTTCGGGACGACTTTGGCGACCGCGAACGTAAGCGGGTTGCCGAGGATGCTGACCGGAATGTATTGCCCCTCGATAACCGGCCGGCCTCGAAGGAGTCTTGCCAGGTACTGCTCGCCGCCGACCAGCCGGATCGGCTGGGTCGGCTGGATGGTCACTTTCTTCGCGTATCCGGCCTCGGTCTTCTTGATCTTGACTATATCGTCGATCCCCGCCCCGACGTTGCGCCGGGTGTTTCCATCGATACGCAGAATTGCCCTGCCGGTGTCCTGGGGGAATCCAGGCCATACGAGCGTCGCTGCCTTCTGCCGACCTTCGATCTCGATGACGTCCCCGCTGACAAGATTGAGAGCCTTCATTGTGTCGATGCTCAGTCGGGCAATCCCACGACCGGCGTCTTCATGAGCCGCCTCTTTGATGGTCACCTCAACAGAGTCGATATTAGCCATGTGCTCCATCTCCTGTGATGTTTACCATAAGTAAGTGAAAAGTTATATTTATATTTTTGCATTGCAGCATCCTATTTGCACTGGATGATACCCTTTTCTGTAACAATGAAGTCCATCTTCACGTCGTAATCGTCAGCAGGAATGCTCTCCATCTGCTGGCAGGAGAATGCAATCCCAATCTTTTTTGGGCGTGGGTACCGGCAGAGGAAGCGGTCGTAATACCCGGCGCCGTAACCAAGCCGGTTCCCTTCGGCATCAAAGGCAAGCATCGGTATGATGACGGCTTCGACCTCCTCGGGCCGGGCCGGAATCTCGTGACCGATCGGTTCGGGAACGTTGAATGTGCTCGGGACGAGGACCCCGGGGTCCGGGAGATACGAGAGGCGAAGGCTGTGGGTCTCCCGCTCGATGATAGGCACGACAACCTTCACGCCCCTGCGGTTTAACTCGAGGATGAGGTCATTTGTCTCGACCTCCGGGGCTTTTGAGACGTAGACCATAACCGTTTCAAACCCGTTCAGGAGTCCAAGGAGCCGTTGTTTGATGCTGCTGCTGTACGCTGTAATCTCGTTTTGGGAGAGATGGGATCGGACCTCCTTTGCCTGCGCGCGGAGGGCCGCCTTTGCCTGACTCATTATAGGAGTTTTGGCTCAATCAAACCATAAAATATACATGCTCCCGGGCGGGAAAGCCGTCGCTTCGCTGCTTTCCGCTCCCCGCTGCAGACCTCACAGATCCCGCGGAGCAAGAATGCCGTCGCGGCGTTCTGGGGTGCATCGAGGATCTCGTCTCGGGATGCCCCTTCCCTTCAACGCGATGCCCATATGGACCTTCGGGCAGCTGCCTGCCTCAGTGGCGATCCCCTCACGGTCCACGTTACCGTGAACATCAACTTCCGCTCTTTGGCGAATGTAATATTAAAAAGTGGGAGTGTCCCGCCGGACTCTCCTATTGTTAGAAGTTAAAATGCCGCCCGACAATCTTTAACGCGCAGTAATCGCCGCACATTGTGCAGGCATCGGTGTCGGCCGGCATCCGTTCGTTCCGGATTGCCCGGGCGCGCTCGGGGTTGATCGCGATCGCAAACTGCCGTTCCCAGTCAAGTTCCCGGCGTGCGTGGCCCATCTCGAGATCGGCGTCCCGCTTCTTGAGTTTGATCATATCCCCGACGTGGGCGGCGATCCTTGAACTGATGACGCCCTCATAGACCTCCTCGGGGGTTGGGAGCGCCAGGTGTTCGGCCGGCGTCACATAGCAGATGAAATCGGCACCGTAAGAGGAGGAGAGCGCGGCCCCGATGGCGGCCACCCGGTCGTCGTAGCCCGGTGCGATATCGGTGACGAGCGGCCCGAGCATGTAGAACGGCTTTCTGTTTGTGACCCGCTTTTGCAGGATGACGTTCGCCTCGATCTCGTCGATCGGGATATGCCCCGGTCCCTCTATGATCGCCTGCACACCCTCTGCGTGAGCTTTGTCGGCGAGTTCGGCATTGATGAGCAGTTCCTGAATCTGAGCGCGGTCGGTCGCGTCGTGGACCGCACCCGCCCGCATCCCGTTGCCGAACGAGAGAGTGACCTCGTGCTCTTTTAAGATCTCAAGCAGGTAGTCGAATTCAGAATAGAGCGGGTTCTCTTTTTCGTTGTGGAGCATCCACGCGGTCATGAAGGCGCCGCCCCGGGAGACGAGCCCGCCGTGCCGTCCCTGGTTCTTTAAGCGCTTCATCGTCTCGTAGTTGATCCCGGTGTGGATCGCCATGAAGTTCGTCCCGAGCTTCGCCTGCTCCTCCGTGATCCGGAAGAGGTCGTCCTCCTCCATGTGGACGACGGCCCCGTATTTTCGGGCGGCCTCGATGAACGCCTGGTAGAGCGGGACGGACCCGACCGAGAGGGTGGTCGCCTCGATGACCCTGCGCCGGATCTCGACGAAATCGCCGCCGGTGGAGAGTTCCATCAGCGTATCGGCACCGGCGCGCTCGGCCTGCCGGGCCTTCTCGACCTCCATATCGACGTCCACGATATCCGAAGACGTTCCGATGCTTGCGTTGACCTTCGTCCGGAGTCCTTCGCCGATACCGCAGATCTTCACCTTGCGATAGGGGGAGACCGGGATGACGATATGGCCCTCGGCCACGCCGCGCCGGACGAAATCCTCAGTTACACCTTCTGCTGCCGCAACAGCCCGCATCTCTTCAGTGATGATGCCATGTCGGGCATCCTCTATGAGTCCCATGGCTCTATATTTGAGAGAAAGGGTTGATAAAGGCTTGTTTTTGCGATTTGACCTAAGATTTGCTTGTTTTCTCCTAAAGTAAAATTGATTTACGCTTACTCAGGTTTTGTTTCCTAGCCGGGAAGCCAAGACTTACAAGAGAGTGGAGAGCACCAGTACATCGATTGGTGATCCCTTGTACGTCAATTTTGGTGGCTTTGTTCCAATCAGCACCGTCGACTGGCGTGGGCGGGCAGCCTGCACCGTCTTTCTCAGAGGATGCCCCGCCCGGTGCTTCTACTGCCACAACGCCTCCCTTCAGGGCGGTGAGGACCTTCGCGACATAGATGAGATCCTTGAAATGATCCGGAGTTCCCGCATGCTTGCAGGTGCCGTCGTCTTCTCCGGAGGAGAGCCGACACTGCAGGGGCCGGCGCTCATGCACCTCGCCACCGCTGCCAAAAAGATGAGGTTCTCCGTCGGCCTGCACACAAACGGGATGTTTCCCCGGGTTATTGAAGCCCTCCTTAAGGAGCATCTCGTGGACATGATCGCGCTCGACCTCAAGACTACATGGGAAGACTACGACAATCTACTGGGGCTTCCCGCCGTCGATGCGGTGAAGGGGTCGCTTGATCTCTGCATGCGGGCCAGGGCCAACGGCAGCCTCGGAAGATTTGAGGTCGTGGTCACTCTCTTCCGGGGCAGGGAGAGTGATCTCCCATCCATCGCCAGGGCCACCCGCGGGGTTGATCTCGTGCTCCAGCAGGGAGTTGCCCCGGGATTTATCCCCCTGACCCGACAGGAACTCGAGGCGGCAGCAGCGCCGCTTGGCCGCAAAGTTCGGATACGGACCCGGGAGGATGGCGAGGTCGAGTACGACCCGGAGCGGTAGGTGTTCTCGCGATGCACCAGGTCCGGTTTTGTCGATGCAGCGCTGACGTTAAGCATAATAGCGTCGGGAACGCACGGTTATGGAGACGCTCGTGGCGGCTGCCCGGACCTCGCATTACGGGGATCGGGCGGCCGGCTACACCAGGATTCTGCAGCCGGTCTCTCGCCGGCACGGCCTGCTGTTCTGGATAGAGTATAATAGGTGGAGAAGTCCTGATGAAGGTCATTGGAATTGTTGGTATGCCGGCAAGCGGGAAGGGGGAGGTATCAAGGGTCGCCAGGGATCTCGGGATCCCGGTTGTGGTTATGGGCGACGCGATACGGGAGCAGGTGAGAGCGGCCGGTCTCCCCCTGACGGATGCTAACTGTGGCGCGATCGCCGGGAAGTTGCGCGCAGATCTCGGTATGGACGCCATCGCCCGGATCACCATCCCGATCATCGAGGAGACGGGTGCGCCTGTTGTCCTGGTGGACGGTATTCGGGGAGACTATGAAGTAGCGACGTTCAAAGAGCACTTCCCCGAATTCACACTGATCGGGATCGTCTCGTCGTTTGAGACCCGTTACCGGAGGCTCGCAGAGCGGGGGCGATCCGATGATTTCCTCACCGTTGAAGAACTCCATCTTCGCGACGAGCGGGAGCTTGGGTGGGGGCTCGGCCGGGCTTTAGAAGAAGCGGACTGCCTGATCACGAACGAGGGAACCCTTGAGGAGTTCACTGCCGAGGTCCGCGCCCTGCTCTGCCGGCTGGGAGGGATAGGAGAATGAGTCTGGTACCATATTTTTCATCCTCATCCAAGGTCTGGGAGTCGCGGGACTGGGTCTTCGGGCTCGAGGAGATCGGGTATGCCGGCTGGGAGATTGTTGCCGACGGCAAATATCGGCTTGACAACCACGAGAACTTCGCCGCTATCCAGGATAACCTCGAGAGCACCGGCCTTCTTGCGACCGTTCACGCGCCTTACAGCGACTTAAACCTCGCATCACTCAACTACCCTATCTGGCGCGAATCGATCCGCCAGACCTGCTGCTGCATTCATTATGCCGCCGACCTGACAGACCGGGTGACGATCCATCCCGGGTTTGTCTCCCCCGTGGGAAAACTCGTTCCCGAGAAGGTCTGGGAGATGCAGAAGACTGCGCTTGTCGAGATCGGAAAGTACGCGGAGGACCACGGCGTTCTTGCGTGCCTCGAGAACATGATCAGCATTAAAGACTTCCTCTGCCGCTACCCCGAGGAGATCCTCGGGCTCACGGAGGGGATCGCGGGGATCGGGATCACACTAGACCTCGGGCATGCCAACACGAATGGTCTTGTCGATGCGTTCCTTGAGCATGTTCATGAGGTCAACCACCTGCACATCCACGACAACCACGGAGCGTCGGATGAGCATCTGGCGCTTGGTGACGGCACCATCCACTGGGAGAAGGCCGGACGGATCATCGCTCGGGACTACTCCGGTCCGGTTGTGATCGAGGGCCGGACGCTTGAAGAGGCAAAACGAAGCCTTGCAGCATTCAGGAAGTGGTTCATATAGCCGGCGAGACGTTGCATGTTCACTTCCTCGGCACAGCGGGGGCTCTCCCGTCTCCACAGAGGAACCCATCCTCGGTCCTGATTCGGCGCGGAGCCGACACTCTGCTCTTCGACTGCGGGGAGGGGACTCAGCAGCAGATGATGCGTGCCCGAACCGGATTTACGGTGAATGCCATCTTCATCACTCACTGGCATGCCGACCATTTTCTTGGTGTCTTCGGGCTCGTCGAGACGCTCGCGTTCATGGGGCGGACAGATCCGCTCCCGATCTACGGCCCACCCTGGGTCGAGGAGTTCGTTGAGATCGTGCAGAAGATCAACCGTCATGCCCGTGGGTTCCCCGTCACCGCACACACACTCGAGCATGGCTCGGTCGTACCCTTCAACGGTTACACCGTCCGGGCGTTCGCGACGCTCCATGGCATATCTGGACTTGGCTATGTGCTTGAGGAGGACGAGCGGCCCGGCAGATTCAATCGCGAGCGGGCCATCGAACTTGGTGTCCCGCCGGGTCCGCTCTTTGGACGACTTCAGCGCGGGGAGACGGTCCGCATCGTCCGTGACGGCGTCGAGGTTGAGGTCCGACCCGACGACGTACTGGGCATGCCGCGTCCCGGGCGGAAGATCGTCTATACCGGGGACACACGCCCGCTGCAGCACCAGCCCGATACTGCTGCATTGATCCGGGATGCAGACCTTCTGATCCATGATGCCACGTTCGATGATCAGGAGAGTAACCGGGCCCGCGAGGTCCTCCATTCGACCGCCGGCGAGGCGGGCGAGGCTGCAGCAGCATTAGGGGCCCGTATGCTTGCCCTGCTGCACATCAGCTCCCGCTACGCGAGCACAGCAAACCATATACGCGATGCAAAGCGACATTATGAGGGTGACGTGATCCTGCCAGCCGATCTGGCGGTGCTGGAGATCACATACAGGAGCTGATTGAGATGGACGGTGATGGTGATGGAGCAGGGCCTATCCAGCCAGAGCCACCTGATCCTGACGGGTCTTGGCGCCCTGCTCATCAGCGCCGCCATCTCGAGCGTTGCAGGCATTTATCTTGGTTCTGCCCGTGAAGTCCTCGCATTGATACCCGGCCTGATGGTGCTCCTGCCGTCGATAATCCATATTCGGGGGAGCATCGCCGGCGTCTTTGCATCACGCCTCTCCTCGGCGATGCACCTTGGGGAGTTCTCCATCGACTTTGAGGAAGGCTCCGTTCTCGGCGACAATATCCGCGCCTCGTTTGTCATAACGATTCTTATCGCGTTCGTTATCGGCGTCTTTTCCTATGCGGCGAGCCGCATCTTCGGGTACCCCGTGATTGGCGTCACCGACCTCGTGCTGATCTCGGTCGTCACAGGCATTGTCGCGGGAACTGTGGTGATGGGGATCACCCTGCTCGTTGCTCTTGCAAGTTACCGCTACGGTCTTGACCTCGACATGATCGGCGCACCGGCCGTCACCACCACAGGGGACCTCGTTACGCTTCCGATCCTCGTGCTCTCCGCGACGCTCATCGTGCATCTCTCTCCCGGATTCCGTCTGGTTCTCGGAGGTCTCGCAGTCGTGGTCGCCGTCGCGACCGTTCTCTACACCTGGCGCCGCTCGGAGGGGCTCGGCTCGATCGTCCGGGAAAATCTCTACCTCCTCATCCTGCTCAGCGTCCTCGGCACGCTGGCCGGTCTGACCTACTCCTTCAACCTCGAAGAACTGGTGACGGTCGCAGCCTTTCTCATCCTGATACCGCCGTTCACGGGAGGCCTTGGGTCAATTGGGGGCATTCTCGGGTCGCGTCTCTCGACCGGGATGCACACCGGCGAACTCAACCCCTCTATCCTTCCCGAGCGCGGCGTCGTGCATCATTTTATTATTTCCTACCTCTATACGTTGATATTGCTTCCACTGCTAGCGCTCATCGCGCATGGTGCAGCGGTGCTCATGGGGTTGAACAGCCCCGGCCTTGGGATACTGGTCGCCATCAGTCTTGTGGCGGGTCTGGTTGTCATGACACTGGTGAACGGCGTGGCGTACGTCACTGCGAGTCTTTCATTCCGCTACGGTCTCGATCCCGACAACTTCGGGATCCCTGTCGTCACAAGCCTGATCGACCTGATTGGCGCAGCTGCGCTCGTGGCCGTGATAGGCCTGCTGTTGTAGTGAAAGAAGATGAGAACGACGGTTATTAGACCATGATGGAACACGAATACCAACCGGTCAGTTTCAAAGATGTCCTCATTGAGATGAAGGATATCTCGGAGCTGATGGTTGATCTCTCTTACTCCGCAATACTCTTCGATAGCAAAGAGATCGCGCTTGAAGTGGTCAATCTCGAGGAGAGCATGAATAAACTGGTCTATCAGGCCAGGATTCAGAGTGTTCTTGCCGCGAGACGGATCGAAGAGGCAGAGGCAATGAGTGGTATGCTCCAGGTTGCCGAGGCCGCAGAGAGGATCGCGAATTCGGCCTCAGATATAGCAAAACTCATTCTAAAAGATATCAGGTTCCCGGCAAAACTCAAGCGTGTCTTTCCAGAGGCTGAAGAGATTGTCACCCGGGTTATTGTCAGTCAGGGCAGCGAACTTGCTGGCCATACGCTTGGTGACCTCAAAGTTCAGAGCACGACAGGGATGCAGGTGATTGCTATCCGACGTGGCAAGGGATGGATATACGATCCCGACAGGGTCACCCGGGTAGAGGGAGGAGATATCTTGATTGCGCGTGGCCCGGAAGCCGGAGAGGATCTCCTCTTCTCAATGGCCGGAGCACCGGAGCGCTCCCGAAGCGAACCACCACGCGCAGGAGAGGTCGACGATCTTGACCGGGCGGTTCAACTGATCATCGAGATGAAGAACCTCTCGGAGCTCTCCGTAGGGCTTGCGTATACATCGCTCCTCTTCAACAACAAGGAGGTTGCACATGAGGTAGTCGCCCTCGATTCAGCACTTGACGATATGCGTTATGACCTGGATCTCTGGGTCCTTGAAGCGGCGCGAAAGATCGAGGATGTGCACTATCTCCGTGGCCTGTTGTACATGTCCTCTTTTGCACAGGCAATCAGTGATTCCGCCCGCTCTATCGTCGACGTCATCCTGCGCGACATCGAGATCCCCCCGGTCTTCAAGAAGATCGTCCGGGAGTCGGACGAGATCATTACGAGGATTCCTGTGGCGGAGTCGTCACCACTTGTGGGGCAGACTCTCAAGGAGGCATCGCTCGGAACGGTGACCGGGATGGTCGTTCTTGCCATCAAGCACGGCGACCGCTGGGTCTACCGTCCGGGAAAGAGTGTCCGGCTGGAGAGCGGTGACATTATCATAGCAAAAGGCAGACGGGACGGTGAGTGCCGGTTGTATGAACTTGCCGGATACGCCCTCAAATTGCCTGAAGGGTAATTTGGTGAACAATTATGGAAGATACTGAAGATATAATCGTCTATCGCCTCGGAGCAAACTGCAGTCTTGACGAGGTGGAGGAAGGAAAGACTTATCTTGGGCGGGTGCAGGGCTTTGCTCCGTTCGGCGTCTTTGTCCAGTTAAATGACCGGGTCAAAGGACTCGTTCATAAGAGCAATGTGAAGTTGCAGCATACTGAGCGTGATCCAATCATCGTTCACGTTCTTCAGATCCGGAGTAACGGTAACATCGACCTTGAAGAAGTCACCCCGACCGTCTACCAGACCCTGAACGTGACCAAGAAGACGACGAGCGTGCTTCTTGCCGATATAGGGAAGAAGATCGGCAGAACGATCCTGATTGAGGGAGAGGTCGCCCAGATCAAGCAGACCTCGGGGCCGACGATCTTCACGATCGTTGACGAGTCCGGCACCGCGAACGCGGCAGCCTTCGTCGAAGCAGGTGTCCGCGCATATCCTGAGGTCGAACTTGGGGATATCGTCGCCCTTACGGGCGAGGTGATGCAGCGCAACAACCAGCTTCAGATTGAGGTCTCATCCATGGAGGTCATGGAGCCGGAGGGTGCGGCACGGGTCAGGGAGCGGATCGACGCGGCGCTGGATAGGCGTGCGGAGCCAGAGGATCTCCCGTTCTTCATTGAGAGCGAGGTCCTTGACGCTCTGCGACCACAGATGCGCCAGGTGGCAAAAGAGATCAGGAAAGCGATCCTGACCGCGCGGCCGATCATTCTCCGTCACCATGCGGATGCGGATGGTATATGCGCTGCCGTCGCGATCGAACAGGCAGTGACTGCGCTTATTCGCGAGAGCGGCGGAGACTTCGACGCGGAGTACTTCCTCTTTAAGCGTTCACCGTCCAAGGCCCCATTCTACGAGTTGGAGGATATTACCAGGGATATCGATTTTGCCCTCAAAGACAACGTCCGCTATGGCCAGAAGATGCCGCTGATCCTCTTGATGGACAACGGGTCCACCGAGGAGGATATGCCGTCGCTGAAGATTGCCCGGATCTACGATCTTCCGGTGATGGTCGTCGATCACCACCACCCCGATGAGATCGTGGATGACTATCTCATCGGGCACGTCAACCCCTACCACGTGGGCGGCGACTACGGGATCACGGCCGGGATGCTCGGCGCGGAGATCGCCCGCATGATCAATCCGAAGGTTGCGGACCAGATCCGGCACCTGCCGGCGATTGCGGGTGTCGGCGACCGAAGCGAAGCTCCGGAGCGTGCTCGCTATCTTGCACTCGTCGCACCGGAGTACTCTGAGGATGATTGCCGGGATATTGCGCTCGCGCTCGACTATGAGCAGTTCTGGCTCCGGTTCAGCGATGGGAGAGAGATTATCAAGGATATCTTAAACCTCTCCGGCAATCCCGACCGCCACGAACGTTTCGTCGACCTGCTGGTCGAAGAGGCGAACCGGGCGATCGAGGAGCAGCTCGAGGCCATTATGCCTCACGTGGAGAGCCGGATCCTGCCAAACGGTGCCAGGCTCTTCATGCTCGATGTGGAAATATTTGCCCATCGGTTCACGTTCCCGCCGCCTGGTAAGACCTCCGGGGAGGTGCACGACCGGCTGGTTCGGGAGCATCCGGGCGAACCTATTGTCACGATCGGATTTGGGCCGGACTTTGCCGTCCTGCGTTCCCGCGGCGTCATGATGAACATACCCAGGATGGTGCGCGAACTTCACAGCGAGATCGTTGGCGGAGGCGTGAGCGGTGGTGGCCACCTCGTTGTTGGGAGCATCAAGTTCGTTGAAGGAATGCGTGACGTGGTGATTGAGAGTCTGATCAAGAAGATTGGTGAGGCCCCAATCTGATCGCTATCTTTCTTGCTGGTACTGCAGCCAGGCTGTTTATCTGGTTGTTGTTAAAAGATCCTGATTTGTGGAACGTATTGGGATCGAAGAGATGTTTTGGCGCTGAAATTATGTCCGGACGCCACCATTCTAGCATCGTTTTTAGAGTCTCTGCCGGGTAACTGTGCATGAGGCCGTCACTGTGCGGGTGGCACCAGGCAGTTAACGGCGTGTGTGATTTTGACAATGATCGAAATATAAAAATATGTATATAGTTAACTGGGGTTCTCATGACCGAGAACCACTGGAGATGGAGAACGCTTCTCGTTGTGCTGTTTGTAACAGCAGCATTTACTCTTCCTGTAGCCGCTCAGAACACGACATCCACAGAACCTCTCACCTGGACGCTCGCTCCGACACCTGCTGAGACGACTGCTAACGCGACTCTGGAGGAGACCCCTATAGAAACTCTGGTTGAGGAGATCGCTACCGAGATCCCGGAGGAGACCCCGATAGAAACTCTGGTTGAGGCGACCACTACCGAGACTTCTGAGGAGACTCTGGTGACAACCCGTTATGAGACGACTGCCAACGAGACCCTGGAGGAAACCCCGACGGATACTCAGATTGAGGAACCCCTCAATGAGTCTCTGGAGAACCGAACTCTCAGCGCGGTTCCGGGTAACGAGACCCTTGACAACGAAACGTATAATGGGACTCTGGAGAGCGATATCGCCAACACGACGACCACTGTGACCGGACCGCCTGTTATCATCGGGACGGATGAGGAACCGATCGAGACAGCACCTGTCGAGAATACCACGGTCGATATGCCGACGTTCACGCCGATACAGGCAGCACAGGTCAACCCAAGTCCAACATCGGCGGCCCCCCTCTCGGTCATCGGCGCCATTGGGGCGATTGCAGTTGCCGCTCTCCTTGTTGTGATCTCAAGGAGAAGGAGGTAATGGTGGAAGATCAGAGGGGTGCGGGAGAGAGAAGAGCGGGGGCCCAGATGTGGATCCGGCCAGGCTCGATTGTTGCCGTGAAGCGCAGAAGGCTAACTTCCTTCTTTTCCAGCATCCACCCTGGCAATGGCCACTTCTTCTTTGTTGTACACTACGTTCCGACTTCATCGGTCGTCATGGCGGCGCCAATTTATATATAACGATTTATATACACAGGAGGTGATTCAAAGAGTTTAAATGGATAAACATAAATAGACCTATGCACTAAAACCACTTGCTCGGGGGCATATGGAAATGTCAACAAAAGATCGCATCAAAGAGAAATACAGCGATACCCAGCGAAAGATCCTGCACCACCTTAAGTCCGGGCTGAAAGCAGGTAAGTCTTACTTCAAATCCAAGTATATTGCAACAGATCTGGGTCTTTCGGCAAAAGAAGTGGGCATCAACCTTGCCATTCTCTCCGAGATCTGTGATGAGCTCGATATCAGGCGCTGGAGTTATTCGAACAGTACGACCTGGCGTGTCACTCCCCGTCCATCATAATTTTTATTCAGTAACGCTCTATTCTACGGCATGAAGATCATTGAGTTCGAAGCACCCGTTGAGTTTGTGGCTAACATCAACGAATACAAGGACTGCCTCATGTCTCAGGACAAGAACCATGAGAACCCTGAAGTGCTCTGGTTCAATATCGACGTCCCGAAGGGGCATGGCGTACGGGCCGGGGACCGGGTCAGAGTTACCGTCGAAAAGATTTGAGTTCAGAGATATTTGGGAAGGGTCTCCAGCGTGATGCGGTATGAGTCTATCTCATTCACGCTGACGATGAGGTAGAAGTCCTTCCCTCCTCTCTCAACATTTTTGATAATACTCCCCGGGTAGCGCAGTTCTGCTCCCTCAATGATGCTTCCGCTCTCCAGATCAACAAGTGCCATCCGAAAGTGCGCTGCCTCCGGTCTTACCGTTGCAGAGACACTGCAGTTCAGTCTCCAGACTGTGTAGGGTACGTGGAACGCCTCGGTGATCCCTCCCCGTGCCTCCTCAATGTAAGCGAACGGGACGATGCCTTCATTCTCCTTCCAGAGGGGATCAGACCCCCCGTACTGAGTGAGATTGCTGGGGAGATAGTAGAGAGGGTAACTCCAGATCTCACTTGTATAAGAAATTCTGGCAGGTCCGATTGGCATCGACGGCGTGGGTGTAGGGGGGGTCGTGATGGGAGGAGTCGGCGCGCCCTCTGGTGGCGTCGGTATCGGGGTTTCAGGTTCACTATTCACTGCATTCACTGCAGGAGGATGCTGAAAGACGATTCCTATGGCGGAAACGATAAGCAGGGCCGCAAGGATGCTGATGATGTCGCCTTTGTCCACAAAATTAGAGCGACGTGTAAAGTAAAAAGTGCTTCGGATTGTGTTTTCATCTACCCAAATATTGGGTCACTTTCTTCTCTAATGGTTTTAAGAAAACCCGGTTTAACTTTTAACTTGGTCTCATTAGAGATCACATTGCGGAAGCAATTAATATTGAGACTTGCATATGTCTTATCAAGCGCATGGAAGTTCCAGAGGTTCGTACATGGGTGATCTTTTACCTGCTCTCCTTTGTCGTACTTCTTGTAGCGACATTCATCACGACGCAGAATGCCGGGCAGCTCTGGATCAGCCTCATGCTCATCATCATCATAGTCGGTGTAAACCTCTGTTTACTGGTCTCTGAGTTGAAGCGTTACCAGGACCGGAAGGCCTTCATGCACAAGATGTCAGTCTTTGATGAGACTGAGACGGATAGAGACTCTTCCGGTCGACGCTGGTAGCATCTTGAGACATGAGTTCATCATGTCGCTTTCCGCAGTATCTTTTGTACGGCGCTGTAGGGAGTAAAGAGATGCTCGACTTCTCTTCCAAGGTATTCCGTTTTGCCCATAACATAATAGCCGTCAGTAGAAAGGGCGGTATGGAAGAGATATGTAAGCTCATTCTTCTGCTTCTCAGTGAAGTAAATCGTGACATTTCGGCAAACGACGATGTCAAGGTACCTCGCCACAGGAACGCCTGACATCAGGTCGTGTTGCCGAAATTTGACGAGTTCTCTGAGATGAGGACAGACCTCAAATGTACCGTCATCGCGACTGATAAAGTGTCTTCTGATCCGGTGCTTGTCTACGTTCTCAAGCGCTTTTAGATCGTAAATGCCGGCCATGGCTTTCTGGAGCGCCTCGGTGTCGATATCTGTTGCATATATCGTTACGTTGAGATCTCGATGGAGTGCCATTAACTCGTGTGCAAGGATGGCGATCGAATATGGTTCTTCGCCTGTGGCGCAACCGGCGCACCAGATCCTGATCAACTTCTTGTGGCGGGCGAGATCTGGAAGTATCTTCTGTTGTATGACTTCAAAGACATCCGGATCACGGAAGAATTTGGTGACGTTGATCGTGAGGGCTTTGCGGAGCAGGTCAATCTCCTCTGGATGCGTGAGAAGATACTTCTGGTAAGCCTCATAGTCCTCAGTGTTCGTAAGGCGCATCCTTGAGAGAATACGCCGCTTAATGTAATCCTCTTTATAGTTTGAACACTTAATCCGAACCAGCCTCTCTATGCACTTCTGAAGTGATGCAAATCCGTCCATACTGAAAAGTCCTCACGGGGCTGCTGATTATTGATTCTAGAAGTGGCTGAGATTTTCGATTACCTTCTGAATATCAAGCCAGATAATCAGATTTTTCATCTCATCGCCATTTTCGTTCCCAACCTTGATGATTCCTTTGACGTAGTCACCTATCGATGATGTAATGCCATCAGTGATCTGCTCGATCTGGTCCTCATGTATCGAGACAACGCTGTGAACGTCATCGACGATGATCCCCACGTTCGATCCGCCTGCTGCGTCCGGCATCAGCACAACAATTTTGTGGTTTTCGCTATTCTCGGCTCCTGGAAGGCCAAGGAGATCTCGAAGGTCAATTATGTTTGTGATCTCGCCTCGCAGATTGATGATGCCTGCAAGGTACCGGGGGGCACGGGGGAGTGGAGTGATTGGCATCATCTCCACAATCTCCCGAGCTATCTGGATATCCAGCGCGTAGTGTTCCTCCCCGAGCTGAAACTCCACGACATCTATGGATGCTGCCATCGGCTCTCCCTCAGTTCAACTTGAACTGCCTCATCATCTTCTCGAGCTGCTCGGCCATCTCTGCCAGTTCGTGCGCTGCGCTCCCGACCTCTTCTGTCGATGCACTGACTTCTTCAGCGAGGGCCGCCATATCCTCGGTGCGGGTCAGAGTCTCCTTGATCATGCTGTTGGACTCGTCCATCTTTTGCATGACCTCGTTCGTGGAGTTTGCCTGGTCTTCGGTGGCCTTGGTTATCTCGGTGATACCGTGGGTCACCACTTCCACGCCGTTGACGATGCGGTTTAAGCTTGCGATGACCTTGTTGACGCTCTCGATGCCTGCCTGGATCTCCTGGTGGGACGCCTGCATCGAGCCTGTAGTCTTCTCGGTGCTTGCCTGGATAGTCCGGATCAGGTCTTCGATATCCTGGCTCGCCCGCTTTGACTCACCGGCAAGGTTCCTGATCTCCCCGGCGACCACGGCAAACCCGCGACCATGCTCCCCTGCACGGGCGGCCTCGATTGCGGCGTTGAGCGCGAGGAGGTTGGTCTGGTTGGCGATGTCGGCGATAAGTTTGACAATGTTATCGATCTCGCGCATCTGGTTGTTGAGGGCGCTGATCTCATCCACGGTCTGTTTGGAGATCTCCTCGACAAGGTGCATCTTCTTCGCCGCAACTTCACCCAGGGCAGCCGCATCGTTTCCTTCCTTCGAGGCCTTCATGGCGTGCTCCATGACCTCCTGCGACGTGCTTGCGATTTCCTCGATGGATGCGGATAAGTCATTAATGTCCTTGTTGATCTCCTCGATCTTCTCAAGCTGCCGCCGCGCATCCTCCGAAGAATGCTGCGTCGAGGTCGCGACCTGCTCCGTGGCCCGGATGATCTCGTCCGAACTCTTGCTGACCTCTTTCGTTGTCTGGTCTACCTGTTGAACGGCCTTTGCCACCTCGGCGAGGAGAGAACGGATGGAAGTCAGTGAGGCATTATAATCGTTCTTAACGTTCCCCAGAGGATCATCGGCCTCTGTGGTCACAAATACTGTCATGTCACCTTTTGCCAAAGCGGCGAGCGCTTTTCCAAGTTCACTGGCGCTCCTTCCGAGTCTCTCGCTCTCCTGTTTGGCGGTTTCCATCAGTTCTTTAATCTGCTCCTCTTTCTTCCGCTGCTCGGTGATGTCGTTGTAGACGGTGAGGACCGAGTCGAGGTTCCCCTCACGGTTGAGGAGCGGGATGTTGTACCGCTCAAGGATGCGGATGCCGGATGGGAACTCTACCGTGACCTCTCCATGGTTTGCCTGCCGGCTGTGTATGGTGTCGATAATCCCCTGACCCGACTGGGAGAGATACTTCATGTCGTGGACGGTGAGCCTCGAGGCCTGATCTTGGGTGTACCCCGAGAGTTTCAGGAATGCCTTATTCGCCATTCTCAGTGTCGCATCCGGGTTCCAGAGGAGAATGGGCATCGGATTCTCCTGAACCATGACCTCGGTCTGCTCCTGCAGCTCCTTGACCCTCTCCATCTCTTCCTGTTGCTTGGTCCAGTCGTTCCAGACGTAGAAGGCTCATCTCGATATTGCCGTCCTTATCGAGGATGGGAATGGCGTTCAGGGTAAGGTACTTCTTCACACCGTCAGGCCACTTGACCAGGGCATCAGTCCGTGCGAGCCTCTTCGTCTCGTAGCAGGCGTAGAAGTGTTCGCCGTCAAGGATGGTGATATCATAATCGTAGAGTTTCTTTGCAAGCGTCTCTTCCCGCGTTCCCCGCCACATCCGGACATACTCGTCGTTGATGTCGATCCGGCTCTTGTCGGGCCCGAGGATTGCGATCGCAAGCGGATTCAGCTTGATCATCGTGTCAATACGACGCTGCATCCGGTAGATCTCTTCCTCTTCCTTCCTTCTCTCAGTGAGATCGTTATAGATGTTTAGAATCCCGGTTAATTCGTTCCTCTCGTTTAGGAGCGGAATCCCGTATTGCTCAAGAGTGTAGACGCCTGTGGGGAACTCAACCGTCACCACTCCGCGAACCCGCCTCTTCTCACTGAGCACCTTCCTGATCCCCTCTCCCTTCTGGTCAAGGACTTTGAAGTCCCCGAGGTACATTGTGGTGACACGCGACTGGTCAAGGCCCGTCATCTGGAGATATGCCTGGTTGACTGTGCGGATCTTCATCGAGGTGTCAACAACCAGAATCGGCATTGGGTTTTCCTGTACGATCGTCTCGAACTGCTTCTGGAGAGATTCCACAGCCTCAAGTCTGCTCTGAAGTGCCTGCTTCTCCTCCTGCTTCTTGTCGAGTATTGCGTTGATCGAAGTGGCCAGAGCCCTGAACTCCTCTGGAACGCTGGCCAGATCGATCCTTGTGGAGTCATCGCCGTTAATTCCTGCGTGGAGCGCAGCCTCAAGTGCCTCAGGCAGTACAACCGTGCCAGACTGCTGCGCCTGGCCTGCCGCGCCTGGCACAACCGGTCCGGTAAATAATGCTTTTCTTCCAGGTTTATCACTCATAGATTACACATCCTCATTGCTTTTCGTCTAATTTCAGCACTGCTGTTGCCACTGCGTGGTATTCTCTACCAGCATCGCTCTCTGGTGCATAGTGGGAGATTGGAAGCCCTTTCTGCTGCGAATCATAGATTGAGGGCGAGTATGGGACCACAAATACCTGTTTGAATGCCTTTTTGACTTCGGCTTCAAACGCCCTCAATCGTTCAGCCTCTTTTTCGTCCTCGGCTGATGGACTTCCCAGGAAAATCCGTTTCAGGAAGAGCGCAAGCCCCCCAGTCTCGGTTGCCTGGCTGTCGGAATTCTTCCAGCGAGTCAGGATGGCGAAGTCTGCAGCGATCTCTTCTCCGAGCATCTCTTTGATGTCATCGAAGAGTGTTGACAGGGCTTCCATACCCCTAAGAGCGAAGGTACCGGGATCGAGAGTGACGATGATGTAGTCTGCTGCAACAAGGCCGTTGATGACAAACTGCCCCATGCTTGGGGGCGTGTCGATCAGGATGAAGTCATAGGTGCCTTGTACCCGGGTGAGCGCTTCTTTGAGCAGTCCTGCCCGGTTCTCTATGCTGTAGAGATAAGGCTCGACCCCTACAAGATCCAGGGTTGCCGGAGCAAGGTCGACCCCTGCCGCCGTGGGAATGATAACATCGTCAATCTCGATGTCAGGAAACCCTTCAAAGGAGTTCATGAAGACATCATACATGCTCACTTCAAGTGATTCAGGGTTGATCCCGAGTCCTGCAGTAGCGTTTGCCTGTGGATCGCAGTCTACTACCAGGACACGTTTTCCCTCCTTCTGAAGGAACCCTGCAATGTTGAGGCACGATGTTGTCTTTCCTGTGCCACCTTTATGGTGGGCAAACGTTACAATTGTTATATCCAGCACCCCTGAATATTCTCTTGGTAATGCCAATTATTAAACCTATTTTCTATTGTATCGAAAATATGCAGGCATTGTTCTGAATTTAGAAGTTTCTGATATCTCTGATTGCTAATCTGGCCCTTCAGATGTGCGCGGTGTTCACAGAATGGCGATCGGTACCTGTGGCTACAGTCGATTCCCTCAGGTTTGTTCTCCCGCGCGTTACAGAAGAGATCACTGCTTTCTGGCAGCATCTTATAGAAACCCGTTTTGTAAACGAGTCTTTTAGCCTGTATCTGGCCATCGAGTCCGGATCATCCGCACGCGCTCGGAGACGGATGGCTGGTAGTCGGGTTCCGACCGGGAAATTCGGGAGATCATCCTTGAGAGATAGTCACCTCTCTTACGGTGTGAGGCTGGCGCTCCATCCAGCGGATTGGAGAGGAGGCTCCGGGGGAGATCTTCGGGATCCCTGATCTGGGTAACAGCGCCCCAGCGCTTAGGCCGCATACCGGTCGGCGGCGATAGTATGCCTGGCCGGGGAGAGCGGTCTGGAGGATGAGAATGGAAGGGAGTGATCTCCATCCAGGTATGATATCTGGAGGAAAACGGAGCAGAGCGGGGAGAATAGAGGAATGGAGAACTTGAAAGGATCTGATTATTTGCAATCGCTGGTCTTCCGTACAAGGACGCTTTTTGGCGGTGAATGGAGGCAAGAAGTTTTCAACGTCTGTTTTTTCATAATATATTAATATCATCAACCAGAACTGTGAATAAACAGAATGGAGGTGAATCTATGGTACCGATGGGCTTACGTGGTCCGTACTGCATTGCTGCAGCATGTATGCCCCGGTCCTTTGAGCAAATGTCCGGCAGATACCTTGTTCTCCTAATACTCGCTCTCGTCACCCTTATTGGAACTTCAGGATGCTTATCTACAACGATCGGGGAGATCTCCTATGAACGCGGCTCCCTGCAACTTCATGTGGAGAATGCTGCCGAACCTGTCGAGGATGCTGTGCTTCAGGTAACGATTATGGAAGTGGATATGCTTGAGCAGCGCGAGGTCTATTCTGAAGCACGGTATATCGACCTTGATGCGGGAGAGAACACGTATACTCTTCATGTCGACCTGCAACCAGGTTCGTATAAACTCTTCCTGACAATATTTGTCGGCGATGAACGGAGGACGTCCGTCATCCGTGATCTGGAGGTGACGCACTGATCTCGACCGGGCTTGCGGCGGCGCGGGGGCTTGAACCTGCTGATGTCGTCTTTACCGGTGGAGAGGTCTTCAGCCCGTTCACGTGTACCTGGGAGTGCGTGGACTTTGCAGTGAAGAACGGCCGCATTGTGGGCCTCGGGGAGTATGAGGGGCGGCGGGAGTACAACCTCTCGGGAACTTATGTGGTGCCCGGTCTGATCGACGCGCATGTCCACATCGAGAGTTCACTTCTTGCGCCGACGGAGTACGCACGGCTAGTTCTTGCGCACGGCACGACGACCGTGATCGCCGACCCTCACGAGATCGCGAACGTCTGCGGGGCATCAGGGATCGAGTACATGCTCGCGGAGGGAGCGCGGACGCCGCTCGATATCCTGATCATGCTCCCGGCTTGCGTCCCGGCAACACCCCTCGATATGGGTGGTGCGCGGCTGACTGCTGATGATCTCGCCCGGTTCCGGGGCCGAGAAGGAGTCATCGGGCTTGCCGAGGTGATGAATGTCCCCGGCGTCCTCTCTGGGGACGGTGACCTCCGGGAGAAGATGGACCTCTTTCCCGTGATCGACGGTCATGCACCGCTCCTCTCCGGGAAGGACTTAAATGCCTATATCTACGCAGGGGTTCAGAGCGACCACGAGTGCACTTCACTTTCCGAAAGCAAGGAGAAACTCCTTAGAGGGATGTACATCCTGATGCGGGAGGGCTCGACCGAACGAAACCTCCGTGAACTTCTGCCGCTCGTCAATGCCTGCACGGCCCCGCGGTGTTGTTTTGCCACCGACGACCGGCATGCCGATATGCTCGTGAGCGAAGGGCATATTGACGACTGCATCAGAAAAGCAATTGCCTCGGGCCTGGAGGTCGAGCAGGCACTCCGTATGGCCACGCTCTCTGCTGCCGAGCGATTTGGGCTTCACGATCGCGGCGCCCTTGCACCGGGGAGGCTTGCCGACTTCTGTATCCTCGACGATCCGGACCGTTTCGAGGTCCGGCGGACGTTCAAGCGCGGTGTCGAGGTGATTGGCGCCGGCTACCATCCTCCAGTCTGCCCCATGGCCACCCTGCGCGCCCGTGTACCTGAGCCCCATGAGATTCGGATCACCGGCCGGGGAGAGGCGCGGGTGATCGGGATCGTGCCCGGCCAGATCACAACCCGGGATCTGCGCTTCGCCGTGGATGCTGCAAAGATCCCCGATATTGAGCGCGATATTCTCAAGGCCGTCGTCACCGATCGCTACCGGGCAACCGGTTCCGGAGTCGGGCTTGTCCATGGTTTTGGCCTGCGGGAGGGGGCGATTGCCGGATCTGTCTCGCATGACTCGCACAATATCGTCGCGGTAGGGGTCGGCGACGCTGATATCATCCGGGCTATCGGCGAGGTGGTCAGGCTCGGAGGGGGGCTCGTGGTCGTCTCCGGCAATGATGTCACTGCGCTCCCCCTTGAGTGCGCCGGGCTGATGTCGGCGCTCCCCTACGACGAGGTCGTGGGGCGGCTTGAGGCCCTCAAGAAGCACGCCCGGCGGCTCGGGGCAATCGATAACCCCTTCATGTACCTCTCGTTCCTCGCTCTGACCGTCATCCCCGAACTGCGGGTCACGGAACGGGGGGTCTTTGATGTCCGGGCGTTTTCCGACGTTCCACTCTTCTGCGATTGAGGGTTGCCAGAGGGCGGCGGAAGCTGCCCCCGCTACCACGAAGATTGCCCCACCTCAAAAATAGGGTCGGAGTTTAGCAGTACTCTCCGATCTCCTTTGCCGGGCCGGGTGAGGGTCCGATCTGCCTATGTGGAGCGCTTCACACTCGCTAAAGACTGCCCTTTTTTCTCGAAGATCGACGATTATTCTCCCGGGATATCGCCTGAAGCCCGCGTCCTTTATGCGGAGATCTTCCGCCGGCCTGCGCTACGCGCTTCCGGGTTTCAATACTTGCGGCCTGGAGGCCTCTTGCCACGTGCGGTGCCTTGCCTCCGGCTCTCCCGACCCGCTGTCGGGTTTCATAGGAAGCAGCCTGGAGCCCTCGTGCTACGTGTGGTGCCAATCCACCAATCTTTGCGACACGCTTTCGTGTCTCTTCATCTGCAGATGCAAGGCCACGTTTTGTCTTTCTCCTCTCTCCAGTCATCCCACCATCCTCCCGGGACGTTGTTCAGATTCCATTTCTGGGTGAACTACGCCCTTTTTGGTCCAAAATGAGGTGAATTCGGCCCTTTGCCGGCATTGATCTCCTTTGTACAGTCTGTTTAGTCATCCAGTTCCCGGAGGCTGCTATCAGCAGAATGCTGCTGGATCTTACTATTCGTACATTCACACTCTGGACCGTCACCACGGTCACCCCGGTGATACCGCGCACAATAGCGTGACTATTATAAAAACATTGTTATTATTATGGTCTAATTCATTTTACTGAAATTATTTTGGAATTTGATGCGCTTATATTGCTCTAATTTAAAAACAGGCTTTGACTAACAATGAAAGTGTTATACCTTGTTCCTCATGCAGGGAACATGTCGTGAACCCCTATGATAGAACGGACGTCTCGGATGTGCATCAATAGATTGATGCAGAGTGCGGGTAAGTGGGGTGAGCGCAACAGGCCGTTCGTTGCCAGGGCCGGAGGTTTGCTCTATGACGCTTGTAATTGCGTTCGTCGGGAAACATGGCGCCGTTATGGCGGGGGATATGCGGGAGATTGCATTTCAGGGGGACGACTCCTGCATTGAGGAACTGGAATGCGAACTTTATAGCGGCCGAATTACGTCCGATAGTGAGTTAAATACCAGGGCTGATGAGGTTGGAGTGACAATCCAGGTCAGGGACGATAAGGCCAAGGTATCGCAACAGGACGGGGTGCTCATCGGTGAGGTGACCGAGAGTGATGGGCCGGCCGTCCGCAGAAAGAGGCTATACGCTACAACAGGGAAGTTCGCGATCGCTGAGGTCACTCATTCGCAGTTGAAGGTAACTGAAAGAGGCGGGGCAAGCAACTTTGTGGTTTTGGGAAACGAGATCACAAAGCGGATTGCCAACCAGTGTATTCAGGGGGCCTGGGAGGGTGGATCGGTCCCGGATGCCATCCGGCTCATCATGCTCATCATGCAGATAGCGGCGAGCGTGACGGCATCGGTGAGCAGAACGTTCATACTGGTGCACACAGATCTCACAGGCAACCTGGATGATGCCATCAGTCAGGGTCTCCGGGTATAATTGCCACCTGGATGGCGGATCCTGGGTCATTCCCCCGATCAGCGGTGGGGCCCTTGAGTCTGTGCCATCTCTCAATCGTGGCACAGAAGCGCAGGTTATTGGTTGAGGTAATTGTGCTTCTTGAGCCAATCGACCTGGGGCTTGATATAACGGTAGACGATATCGCACTTCTCATCCTGGAAACTCCAGGGAATAACAATCAGGAGATCGCCTTCACGGATCCAGAGCCGCTTCTTGATCTTACCCTTGATCCGACCGGTGCGCGTCACACCGTCCTCGCATCGGACACGTATATGGTTTGCCCCGAGCATCAGGTCGGCTCGGCCGAATATCTCTCGATTTCGCTTCTTCGGTAACCGTACTCGTACAATCTCTTCGCTGTTTTGGGTTCCTCGTGTATTTGTCAGTTAATCAACTCCATAACAGGCAGTGACGCAGACTCAAGCCTACGTCATTCCTGGAGGTGTATACCAATGACCCGAGCTACCATTAATGTATCTATCCCGAGGCGTATCGGGAACTCTGTGTCAGGGGGTCTAGTAACTAGTAAGATGGATCTCAATCCAATCCCCGGCCTCACTCACTGTATGGGCCATACTCCCCGGCGGTCTGCGGAGATGGTACCCCTATCCCGCCGGGCTCTGACCGCATAGGAGGCACAACCGTTATGCAGTCTCAGTGCTGCAGCGTTGCCTGTGCTTGCAGCCTCCTCCGAAGGGTTGTTAAAGTTTGAAGGTATACGGGTGGAGAGGATCTTTGAATGGAAAGCAGTACGCTGTACGTCGGAAACCTCACCTACTCGGTAAGTGAAGAGCAGTTGAAAGAGTTGTTTACCCAGTATGGGACGGTAAATGACGTCAGAGTTATCGAACGCAAAGGGTTTGGATTTGTTGAGATGTCCACTCCCGAAGAGGCAGAAAAGGCAAAAGAGGCCTTAAACAACACTGTATTCGAGGGGCGCACGTTAAAGATCGACGAGGCACGGCCCCCAAGACCGAGAAGCGAGTTTCGCCGGTACTGAGTTCGTGCTCGGTAGACCACGGAACAGTATCCCGAATACCCCTCTTTTTATAGTATAGATTCGAGTTCCACCTTGATCGACGCGGCCTCTCTTGAAAGCCACATTCGCCGGAGATATGCGGACTGCGTTTAAAGTCCCGGAAGCGCGAGCGCTTCCGGCGGAACCTTCATCCTCTTCACTCAGAGACTGCTCTATACTCCTGCATCAGGGCATCCCCATACGCCTCCCTCTTCTTTGTAGGGATGTAATTGAACGCTGAGGCCCTTCTGAGGAGCTCTTCGCGAACTGCGGCGTCGCTATCCAGATGCAGGTCCCGAACACTGGAGATGATAAACTCAAGTTGATTGATCCCGGTCGCCTTCCCGTCCACGAGGATCGTCTTGATCTTGATCGCATCTGGCCTGACCCCGCCGCAGATGGTGCAGTAGTTACCATCTTTATCGTTTGTCATGTCCATCATTCCCTGATCATCGTCAGCATCATCTTGAACCGCGTGATGGCCGAGAGAGCGTGGGGAACATTTGCCGGGAAGATGATCGTATCTCCCTCGCGCATATGGTGTGTCTCGCCCGCGACCCAGACCTCGCACTCCCCGTCGAGGATCGTTACCACCGCATCGTAGGGTGCAGTATGCTCCGAGAGCCCCTCGTCCTCGTCGAACGA
>NZ_LFRO01000023.1:77320-78495 GCF_001512385.1 Methanoculleus sp. DTU007
AGGTCCGCTAACTGGAGGACTTTCCCCTGTAACTCTGCACGACTCTCTTTAGCCATTGTATACCAACCTCTTCTTTATTCTGATGCTCTTCGCATATACTCTTCTCATTTCCCCCGTCCATACACGAGCGCCCCGTCCACCGGGCAGGCATCCGTGCACCGACCGCAGAGGTAGCACTCCCCGCGACGGTCATCGGGCCTCGCCGCTCCGGTTGGGCATGCCCGTTCGCACTTCCGGCATCCGATGCAGGCGTCCGTCCGCCGGAGCCGGTAGAAGGCCCTTGATGCCGCAGGAGCGAGGAGAGCGCCGTAGGGGCAGATGTACCGGCAGAACGGCCGGTAGACCGTGGCGGAGAGGAGGACGATCGAGAGGAAGACAACGAACGAGATGCTCGCGACCGCGAGGTGGAAGAAATCCGCGAGGCCGATGAGCGCAAGGAGGTTTGCCGAGAGCCCGAGGCCGGCGGCGAGGAAGAGAACGAAGACGCCGGCCCTGACCGTCACCGGGACTCTGCTGTCAGCATTGCCGCGCTTCTTCACCGGCACGAGATACATGAGTTCCTGGACGGCGCCCACCGGGCAGATCTGCCCGCAGATGATCCGGCCGACTACGAGGGCGAGGGCGACGAAGACCAGAAGTCCGCCGAATGCCATGGGAAGCGGCGAGCCGAGTGCCGCCGCATCCCTGAGGACGACGGCCTGCAACTGGTAGGGGAAGACCGGCGCAAAGACCAGGAACCCGAGGAGTGTCGAGACTACGAGGAATGGCATTGCGCGCCGGCGGGTGAACCGGCCGGAGTACCAGAGCCACGCGAGGGCGGTAAAGGCGAGAAGGGCGTAGATGAAGCCCACTGCCTTCGGGATCGACTCAACGACCATTATCTCTCACCGTTCCTTAGAGCAATCTTGTCCCGGTCGTCGGCCGGGGGACCTTCACCACGAGCACCCGGAAAGTGCTGTCGCTCTCGTTGGTCCAGCGGTGCGGTATCTTTGCCGGGCTCTCGACCAGATGGTCTTTTCCGACCTCTGCACGCTCGTCGCCGATCTCGACGATCCCGGTCCCCTCGAGGACGTAGAAGAAGACATCCACCGGGGTTATGTGCTTCTTGAGCGATTCTCCGGGCGCAAGCGTTATCCCCACCGCCGCCGAGTGCTCGGTGTCGTAGATCTTCCGTG
>NZ_LFRO01000092.1:0-52222 GCF_001512385.1 Methanoculleus sp. DTU007
TGATGGCCCGGGAGATCCGGGCGTTCTTCCGCCCGCTCCGGGATCTCCCGGCGTCTGCCTGACGGGCATGGGGGTTCAGCGCCGGCGGGCGTACCGGAGCCTCCGCTCTTCAGCGCTCGCACACCCTCATCGAAAAGTCTTGTTCGTCCGGCAGGGTTACTTAGCCCAGGGGGACCGACCCGATACCAGGAGCCTCTCCGACCCGCGCCCCTGCGTCTCTGTTGCCGCCCGGCACTCGGCGCTACAGAAAGGCACGCCTTCGCGCGTGTTTCGCTCTTCCACCAGGAATGCGCGCCCGCAGTGTCCGCAATAAACCGTCTCAGGCATATGACCTCACCTCGAGGTAGAGAGGGTATGCCTGACGATAAACTTTTCTAGACACCTCAGAAGACTGCTTTTAGGGATCCGGTCTCAGACGTTCTCCTGATGGGCCCGGAGACGGCGCCGTGAGGGTTGGCTGAACTGCAGCAGCCGGATCCGGCGGAGCCATCCCGCCACCGGCACGAAACCAAACCTTCCTAACCCCGGGGACCAAATTCCATTCATCGACGGGGATGGTTGAGGTGCCGAGGCTGGTACTGATCGACGTGGAGACCGGGACCCGGGTCCGGCACCGGATCCGGAGCATAAAGCAGGCCTTAAAGCAGCAGGAGTGGTACGAGACGGTGCTCGGGCGGCGCGTCCGGATCGAGAAGGTGTTTGAGCGGTAGCGCTGCTCCGGGCGGGAAAGACTGATACTCCCGACCGGCGCACCTGATACCATGCGCGGAGAGGCGACGGAACCGGTCTCGATCAGGGAGGCTATTGCGGCCGCGGAGGTCTCNNTTGGTCAGGCATACAACGGGCAGTTCGCACGAGGCGTCCTGGTGCTGCTCGGGAGCCTCCTTGGCCTCTTTGTTCTGATCGTTCCGGGCGTGGCGATCTGGATCTGGGGCGTCTACGATGCCTACCGGACGGCGAAAGGGATGAACGAAGGGCTCATCCCCTACCGGGAGACGAGTCCCCTCATGATCGTGGCGTTCGTGGTCGTCTGGGCGGCGACGATCGTTCTGCTCTCGGCGGCTTCGGCGATGCTGCTCGCCGCGCTGGCGCTGCGGGGGATGCTGTAATGAGGCCCTTGCGTTCAATATCCTCAGCGATGGGACGAAAGGATAAGGAGATCTCGACCCTGCGTTGCATCACTCCGTCCAGGCTCTCGTCCCGATATACTCCCCACCCCTATTCTTCAGACTTGTTAGCACAATAAGAAACGTTCATATTACCAGATCGACAATAAAAGACCCATGATTGGTCTCCCGGCGAATCGCCTCTTCTGCATTGCTCTCCTGTTTCTTTTCATCCCGGCTGCGGTCTGCGGCGTCCCCGTCACGCGCACGCTCTCGACTGCGGAGCCCGGGGCTGGCGAGGTATTCACCGTCTCGCTCTCGATCGACGGCATCCCCCTCGGCGGGGTTGTCGAGACGCTGCCGCCTGGTTATGCCTTCGCAGGAACCGATCACCCGGAGGACCGGGTCATTCTCCGGGGGCAGCAGATAGGATTTGCCGTGATGAACGATACCCGCATAACCTACTCTGTTGCGGCCCCCGCCTCCGGGAGCGGGGATATCACCGGGACATGGGAGGACTTCCTTGGCGAATCGTACGGAGAGGTGGCCCCGTCGCACGTTGCAGTGGACGGCATCGAGACGGTGGCAATGAGCGCCGGGGAGAGACCTGCCTCGCAGGAGGCCGCCCCACCGTTTGCGGTTCTTGCAGCGATTGCCGCCCTCCTCATCGCCGGGTGGGGTGGTCGGCGGTGAAGCCCATTCCCATCCTTGCTCTTGCCCTCCTCCTGGTCCTCGCCGTCCCGGCGTCGGCCTCGACTGGTGGGGGCATCGTGGGGGACGCCGATGGCGACGGGGTTCTTACCAGCGCCGAGTACGCCTCGGCGACCCTCGCCTACCTCGACGCCGCCTATATGGGCGGCACCGGAGTTCTTGACCGGACCGATATCCAGGACGCCGCCTGGGTCTACACCTACTGGGATGGGAGACCCCTCACGATCACCGACTCGTCCGGGAAGACGATGACTCTCTATCGGCCCCTGCGCCGGGTCGTGACGTTCAGCGGCGAGTCTCTCGAGACCCTGCGGTCGCTCGGGTTCGATATGGAGAAGGTCGTCGCCGTCGACAAATACAGCCACGAGAAGAAGACCTTCTTCCCCGAGTGCCAGGGTAAAGCGAACGTCGGTTCGGTCTGGTCGCCCGACATGGAGAGGGTCCTCTCCGTCCGGCCGGATGCAGTCTTCCTCTACGCGACGATCAGCGTCTCCGCCTGCGACGATATCCAGAAGCGGCTCGAGGCGAGCAGCCCCAATATCCGAGTCTTCCGGTTCGACTGCTTCAAGCCTGCGACCTATGCAGGCGAGATCCGAACAATCGCATCGATGATCGGTCGCAAGGATCGAGGCGAGGAGTTCGCATCGTTTTACGAGTCGACGATGGACCGGATCCGGGACGGCACGGCGGGCGTCCCGGACGGCGAGAAGACCAGGGTCTACTTCGAGTACTGGTACGACTACACGACGGTCTCGGCCGGGTCGGGCTACAACGAGAAGATCGGACTTGCCGGAGGAGTAAACCCCTTCTCCGTCGGGACCACGGAGTACCCAACCGTCGACCCCGAGGCAATCCTCCTTGCGGACCCGGAGGTCGTCGTCAAACTGGCCGGGCAGGGTCTGGCCGTCGGCGGATACGCGGGGCACGATCCTGAGGCACTCGGTGCAATCCGGTCGACGCTCATCGAGCGGCCGGGGTGGTCGAGCATCTCCGCGGTGAAGGACGGCCGCGTTTACGTCATCCACTCCGACATCCTCGGCGGCGCCCAGCACTTCATCGGGACGGCCTACCTCGCGAAGTGGTTCTACCCCGACCGGTTCGCCGACCTCGACCCGCACGCCATTCACCAGCGCTACCTCACCGAGTTCCAGGGGATCGATTTCGACCTCGCATCCAAAGGGACATTCGTCTACCCGTGACCGGTGCAGCCATGGAGCAGAACGTCACCATTCAAGAAGGATATGCCCGGCTGAAGAAGACCCGGGCCCTCTTCATCGGCGGACTCCTCATCGCCCTCGTCATCCTCATCGGCGTCGCGGTCACGCTCGGATCGGCCGACTACACCATGGCCGAGTCGTACATTGCGATCCTTGCCGGGCTCTTCCCCGGGAGATTCACCGCCCCGGAGATGGCCGAGATCATCGTCTGGGACTACCGGCTCCACCGGGTGCTCTTTGCGGTCTGTGCCGGGTTCGGGCTTGCGGTGGCGGGCTCGATCATGCAGGGGATTCTTCGAAACCCGCTCGCGAGCCCCTTCACCCTCGGGATTGCTTCAGCAGCCACGACCGGCGCCTCGATCGCGATCGTCCTCGGCGCCGGGGTTGTCGGAGGGGAGTACCTCGTCATCGGCAACGCCTTCCTCTTTGCCCTGCTTGCCGCGCTTGCCATCTACGGGATGGCCCGTTACCGCGGGATAGGATCCGAGACGATGGTCCTTGCCGGTATCGCCATTATGTATCTCTTCTCGGCGGTGACGTCGCTCTTGCAGTACGTCGGCAGCGCTGAACAGCTCCGGGCGGTGGTCTTCTGGACCTTCGGTTCGGTCGACAAATCCACCTGGCCCAAACTTGCCATCGTCAGCCTCGTCCTCGCCTGCACCATACCCTACCTCCTCTACCGCGCCTGGGACCTCAACGCCCTCGCCGAGGGAGACGAGGTGGCGGCAAGTCTCGGGGTGCCCGTGGAGCGCTCGATGATCCTCTTCATGATGATCGCCTCCCTGATCACCGCGGTGATCATCTGCTTCACCGGGACGATCGGGTTTATCGGGCTTGTGGCTCCGCACATCACCCGGATGGTCATCGGCGGGGACTTCCGCACGCTCATCCCCGCCTCCGGTCTCGTGGGAGCTCTCCTCCTCCTCGGTGCCGACAGCATCGCGCGCAGCATCCTTGCGCCGCAGGTCCTCCCCGTCGGGATCGTGACGGCGTTTCTCGGGGTGCCGTTCTTCATCTACCTCTTCATGCACCGGAGGAATGCCTGATGGCCCGGCTCTCGGTCGAAGACCTCTCGTTTGCCTATCGTGACCGCCAGGTGCTCCGGGGGATCACCTTCTCGGTCGACGCGGGCGAGGTCCTTGGGCTCGTGGGGCCGAACGGGTGCGGGAAGACGACGCTCATCCGGTGCATCGACGGCATGCTCACCCCCCGGAGCGGCAGGGTGGTGCTCGACGGTCGGGAGACCCGCGGGATGCACCGGCGGGAGGTCGCGCAGGCGATGGCCTACGTGCCGCAGTCGGCCGGGAACCAGACCGCAGCGACGGTCTTTGAGACGGTCCTCATGGGGAGGCGGCCTTACC
This sequence comes from Methanoculleus sp. DTU007, assembly GCF_001512385.1. Classification (NCBI taxonomy): domain Archaea; kingdom Methanobacteriati; phylum Methanobacteriota; class Methanomicrobia; order Methanomicrobiales; family Methanomicrobiaceae; genus Methanoculleus; species Methanoculleus sp. DTU007. The sequence continues at coordinate 4,396 of NZ_LFRO01000092.1, forward strand.
TGAACTGGACGGTGAGCAAGACCGACGAGGAGAAGGTGATTGCCGCGCTCGATGCTCTGGATCTCGGGGGGCTTGCGCTCCGCAGAGTCGGCGAACTCTCCGGCGGGGAACGCCAGCGGGTGATGATCGCCCGGGCCCTCGTGCAGGAGACGGGGGTGATCCTCCTTGACGAGCCGACGAGCAACCTGGATCTCTGCCACCAGATGGGGGTCATGGAGGTCCTCCGAGGCCTGGCTGAGAGGACGGGTCTTGCGGTCGTCATCGCAATCCATGACCTGAACCTTGCAGCCGCATACTGCCACCGTCTCATGGCGCTCAAGGCCGGCTCGGTCTACAGTTACGGGACGCCGGAAGAGGTGCTGACCGAGGAGATGCTCCGGTCCGTCTACGGCATCGAGGCGGTGGTGAAACGGGATCTTGCGGCGCCCTATGTGGTTCCTGTCCGGGGAGCGCGCCTGCAAAAAGAGGTGTAGGGTCGCCCCTCCCCGACAGAAAATCGATCCTTCCGTCTGCTTGCAAAAATAGAGTGGTTTTCCAGCCCGTCGGTATTCTGGTTTACCTCGGGGGTGTCCGCCGCTCGACCCGTTCTGTTGTGACGATCTCGGATGGTGGGGGCTCTTCCCTCCTCATGGCCTCCGCTTCCTCCCTGGTCGGGGGAGTCATCGTCCCGGCCGACTGGATCAGGCTGTAGTCCGCTTCCTCTGGCCAGTTGTCCTCCTCGAATCCTGGCTCATTGTCCAGCCGCTGTTTGTCGATGTTCACGACAAAGTTGTCCTCCCCCGGGCGGTAAACCACGGACTCGGGTGGGACCGCAAACCTCTTTGCCGCCATGCCGAGGATGCCGCCGTACCTGAGGACCAGGTACTGGACCCGGCCTTCGGGGAACCCGATCCGCATATCGGATATCTCTCCAAGGTCCTCGCCCAGCTGGTTGACCACGTTCTTTCCCAGGATGTCGTCAGCCGACATGAACCATCGCTCTCCGGCTGCCCGAGTCCTGCGCTCAAGAATAACTTCCGAACGTTCCTGCATCTTCCTCATCTCCACTGCCCCACTCTCGGTAAGGCTGATATGCCTCCAGATCTTGGGCGTGCACTGAGTGCCCGTCCCCCATAAAATGATTACGCTGTAAGTACGAGATCCGCCGGCAAGGGCTAATCCGGCGGTATGGGCAATGATGCGGGCTCTCATTCCAATCAGAGTTATCAGCCCTGTCAATTGCCAAAATAATGTTCAAATTGGCCCTGGAGTCAAATGGATGAAGTTATGTAGTGCTTACATCAATCCCCTCTCCATGGGACCAACCGTCAGATTGAATCTTACCAAGATTCTCGAGGCAACAGGTGAGTTGCAGAACTTTCTCGACCTTGGTAACGCCCGCCTGAAGGCGGAGGGAGCGTTATCGCAAGAAAGTTCTGAGGCTTTGATCTTTGGCATGGCTGACGAGCTTGAGGATCACCTTCGGGCGATGCGTGACAGACAGGGGTCTGCCAGCATCAAGGATCTCCGGATCTGGACCCGGGCCTGGATTGACGAGCGTCGGGAGATGCTCTCGAAGGGTTCTCCGCCGCAGGAGGACCGGGGATAGGCATCCTGGGTGATATCCGCCGGTGTTCAGGGGTTGGTTGACCCGGGCTAGGGATGACATTACCCTTTATTATTTCCCGGATCAATGCGGCCCCGATGCCTCACTTCGAACTCTTCTTCAAAACCGAGGAACTGCGGCGGAGGCTTGAGCCGCACTTGAAGATTATCCCGCCTTTCTTTCAATTCACGGTCCGGACCGGGACGCCGCAAGTCCGCTACTTCGATCAGAAGGATCCGATGTGGAAGGGCTTTCCCTTCCCGGTCCCTGATGGAACCGTCTATGTCTTTGACGATGACATCCCCGCAAGAGCCCTCGGGGGCGGGATGCAGAACCGGGCGAGCATCCGGGTCACTCCGGAGGATAAGGATGACGAGGCGATCGTCCTTCGCATCTGGCACGAGCTCCTGCACGCTATCGGGCAGCCTGCAGACGACATGGTCCGGCGGGCGGACGAATGGCAGAGCATCTCCGATCGACTGATCTGGGCGGCCTGGCAGTCGCTCTCGCGGCCGCTCGACGTGCCGTACTGGCATCGGAAATTTTACTCGTGGTTGACGGATCGGGCGGCCGCAGGTGCTGGGGGCAGGTAGAGCCGCGGGCACTGCCCCCCGTTACTCCTCCCTCAACTCGGAAGCGGCTCCCGCGGTGTGTGCCCTCTTGGGGTTCCGTTGGCCAGCCGGGAAGATGGGCGACGAGATCCCCGGTCGTTCATGACACCCTCTTCATCGCCCGGGTCTTTCCGCGTGGTTCGCATCGGACGGCAGCATCCTTCTCTCCATTGGAGTTCTCCGGGGAGATTGAACTGGATTCCCAACTCCCTGGCGATCATTTTCCCCCCGCCTCCGTTACAGTATCGGGTGTGATACCATAATTGCCTTCTAAAGTCCTATGCTGTCTCATCTAACCGAATTTCTGTATATTTCCCGCAATTTGTAGAAATGTATTCCGAAATCCTCAAAACTCCAGAGGAAAACCTATACTGGTTTCTGGATGACCATTGAACTTCTGATTATCCTGCTGTACCTCGCAGCGATGCTTGCCATCGGTTTCATCGTCCAGCGTCGTGGCGGCGTCGATACGTCGAGGGGTTACCTGGTTGCCAATAAAAGCGTCGGCCCCCTTCTCATCGGCGGGACGCTCTTTGCCACGTTCTGGGGCGGCGGCACCCTTCTCGGGGGCGCCGGAGCGGCCTACAGCGGCCATATGCTCGCCACCATCGCGGATCCGTGGGCCTCGGGCGTCACGCTTATCCTGATGGCGATCTTCTTCGTGACGATTCTCCGGAAGTTAAAGATCGCATCTCTCGGTGAGATGTATTTCCTGCGGTATGGGACGCGGGGCGCACACCTCGCCTCGCTCCTCTCCCTCCCCACGCTCATCTTCTGGACCTCGGTGCAGATCCTTGCCATTGGTAAGATCCTCAACGTCCTGGTTGGTCTACCCGGTGTCGAGAGCGCCATCCTCGCGGGGCTGATCGTGATCATCTACACCTACCTCGGCGGGATGCTCGCTGTCATCATCACCGACAATATCCAGATGGTTCTGATCCTCCTCGGCCTTGCGATCTCATACCGACGGGTATCACATTCGTCGGCGGCATCGATGTCATCGCCGAGAACACCCCGACGGACTTCTGGTCGATCCTCCCTAGCGACGCTTCCCCGAGTGGTCTAGGGTGGACCTTCACCGGTATCATGGCCTGGTTTGCTGCATGGTGCGGCATGGGGCTTGGCAGCCTCGCATCGCTCGATATCTCCCAGCGGGTCTTCTGTGCACGCGACGACCAGGCCGCAAGGCAGGGTCTTGTCCTTGGCGCGGGGCTCTACTGGGTCGCCGGCCTCGGGCCCATATTCCTTGGCCTGCTCGGGATCGTGATGGTCAACACCGGCATGATCGACGGCGCCATCCTGGCCGAGGACCCCGAGCTGATCGTGCCCTTCCTGGCAAAGACCCTGCTCTCCCCCTGGATGATGGCCCTCTTTGTTGGCTCCCTGATGGCGGCGATCATGTCCACGGCGAGTTCCGCCATCTTCGCGTCGGCCGCCGTGATCTCGACCACCATCGTTCACGGGGCGGTCTCCGATCATGCCCGGGACGACAAGAAGGTTCTGAGGCTCACCCGTGCTCTCGTCGTCGTCATCGGGCTCTTCAGCATCGGGATCAGCTTCGTTGCGCCCGGCCTCTACGACCTGATGATCTTTGGGTTCACCCTGCTCTTTGCCTGCCTCTTCTGGACGCTCGTCTGCGGTCTCTTCTGGAAGCGGGCGAACGCACCCGGCGCCATAGCCTCGATGGCGGGCGGTTTCCTCACGACGGTGGCGGGCGTCGTCGTTCTCTCGGTGCAGCAGGGGACGCTTACCCTCGTTCCGCCGGATAACGAGTGGACGGTCTTCTTCACCTTCGTCCCGATGGTCGTTGGCGGGATCCTGATGTACACGGTCTCGATGCTGACGCAGAAGATTCATCCCCCCGTCCCGCTGAAGGATACGGATGGGGTCGTCCTCAAGTGGCCGGACCTCGAGGAGACGACGATCGTGACGGAGAAGGGGTATCCCGTCGCCCAGGTGGCGGCCGGCGATGAGGATTGAGGGTCTCCCCTCGCCTCATGACGGCGATCGGGGTGGTTCGGGCTCTCGGCCCCCGATTCACCTGCTTTTTTATAGATAATCCTGGAGAAATTATGATCGATGAGACTGCCGCGTGGGAGCCGGTCCGGGAAGGATAGCGAGGCGGGGGTGCCGGCGATCTCGCCGGACGAGTTCTCGCAAAGGCTTGCATCCACCCGGATCGAGGCGGAGAAGGTCATCGCCGCGGCAGAGAGCGACCTGGTCACCCTCAGTCGGGTGAAGTGGAGCCTTGAGTACACCTCGCCCATCCTCGGAGCGGCGCTCCTGATCAACCTGGGGCTTTTAGTCGCATACACCGGGGAGTATCTCTTCTACTGGATCATGGCGTCCTTTCTATTCCTGATGGTAAACCCCTTCCTCCTCCTGCTTCCGACCGATACGGAGGCTCTGAAGTCCTACATCAGGTATCTCATCGATCTTGGGAATCGAAAGAGAACGAGTCTTGAAGAGATCATCTCATGGGAGCGCCTCGGAAAGGGCGCCGCCATCCCTGCCGAGGCGATAGAGACGGCTCGGAGGCTCACGCAACAGAGGAATTCCCTCTACGAACTCGGCTGGAACCTCTTCTTCATCAACTGCCAGCCGCTCGCCCCTGGCTTTCTCGTGCTCTTTTCCCTCTCCTCGATCTTCTCACTTGCAGGCTGGCTTGTGAATGGAGAGTTTACGCCGCACTCCGCCGTGATCGTCACCGTCCAGTCCGCCGCAATCATCGTCTTCTATCTCGCTATCGTGTATGTGCAGCCGTACTCGCGGGGCTTTTTTGCCGGGATCCTCGGCATGCAGTCCCGCATCAAAGAGCGGTATAACGAGGCATGGACCAAGGGACTGAAATACGCGCTCACCGTCGCCGTCGTGACGACCGTTGCCGGCATCATCACCATTGCGGCGATCGTCCTCCCCGGGGTGACCTACGCGAGTTTCATCTCCGCCGAGGCCGATATCGAGTTAGGGGCCGGCATGTTCGCTCTTATCTTCCTTTCGCAGATGATCGTCGTGCGGCACCTGCAGGGAGGTTACAGCCGCACGCTCGTCGACTCCCTCCTCTCATCCAGGATCGAGACGATCCGCAAGGATGTGCTCCAGGCCGTCGAAAACCTCGCCCCAGCTGTGCGGGGCGGCACCGTGACAGTGCAGATGGTGCAGGACCTCGAGAGGATCACCCTTGACCTCGCCCGGTACCGGGCGCTCAAGATCGATTACGCGTCGCTCTTCGGTTACTTCCCCGTCTGTATGGTGACGCCGGACGTCGGTGCCATCATGCGTATCGCCTGGACGATGGACGTCGACCGCAATAGATCCCAGGTCGAGGTGGCGGCAGCGTAGGTTTCCGCGGCGACGGACCAGAATCACCGCCGGGTGGATTACCCTTGAGAACTGAGAGCCCGGCTCATTTGTCGACCTTCTGCAAACCTTCTCGCCTCATTGGGCGTGAACGCATACTCCGGTTCATGCGACCCCGCTCGTTGACGAAAGCGCATCCCGATCCGGCAAAAGAGGCGTTGCCCCTCGGCCGTTGGGAGTGCGACGACCCCCTGACCTTTATCGGCGGCGATCTTTGCCACTTCCCGCATGAGTCGTTGCCCGTACCCGCAGCGCTCCCGGATGACCCCTATGCGGGAGACATAGATGTTCTTCTCATCTCCGTAGCGCGTGCAGAACGATAATGCTCCAAGGAGTTTCCCATCCGGTGCCTCAAGTACTAACAGGTCTTCGTTAGCATCTGCGATGGCGTCCCACGCGTAACTTGCTCCGCTGCTCGAGTGAATTATCTCGGCCCACTCTCGGTTGGCTCTCTCTAAAATTGCCTCTCTCTCCTTACTATCGCCGCAAATGAATTTAATCGTCACATCGTCCATATTTACTGATAAAGAGTATTCTCTGCTTCTTCTTTTTAAAACAGGCCCCCGATGCCGTTGTGATACGAAATATTCTTGATTGCCGCTTTATTCTTGAATCCTTAACGCCGATCGGCCTTGATGCATTCTCGGCCGGGAATATCCCTCTCGCTCATTCATCGACCTTCTTGAGCGTAAAGCGAAACGCAGCTCCCTTTTCGGGGTGACCGGCCACCCGATCTTCGACCCAGACGCTGCCGCCGTAGCGCTCAACAAGGATCTGCACGAGGTAGAGCCCGAGCCCCTCGCCGACACCCCGCTTCTTCTTCTCGTAGCGGCGAAAGATCTCGCTCTTCTCAGCGTCCGGCACACCGGGGCCCGTATCCTCGACCGTTACCAGCACTTTGTCGTTCTGCTCCTCGGCCTTGACGGCGATCTCGACATCCGGCCCTCCGAACTTGACGGCATTGCCGATGAGGTTGTCAAAGATCACCGAGAGGAGGTCATCCGCCCAGACCTGGCAGCGAACTGCGTTATAGTGGATGGCACTGCCCGGGAAGTTCTCGATCACTCTGCTGACTGCCGCGTCGAGATCCAGTGGTTTGAGTTCGCGGGATGCCTGATGAATCCGGCGGATGGTGGAGACGGTGCCCAGGATCTCGATGCTTTTTTTGATGCTCCGCCGAAGGTTCTCTGCGTATCTGCCGGCCTCACCATCCAGAACATCGGCGAGCAACTCGGCGTAGAGGTTCGAGACGTTCTCCGTGTTCTTGATGTCGTGCGTGAGGATATCCAGATAGAGGTTTGCTTCTCGGTTCGCAACCACCAGGTCGTGATGGAGCCGGGCCCTCTCCTCCTCGATTCGCTTGCGCTCGGTGATGTCCTGCGCGAACTCAATGAGACCGATAAGTTCCCCCGCTTCATCGATGACGGGATACCCGCGGAGGAAGAAGACCCTCCCGTTGGGTGCGGTGATCTCGGCCTCTTGAGGCTGCCCGGTCTCCCGGGCAATGACAACCGGGCATATGTCGCAGACACTTGTACGGTTGTGCCATATCTCGTAGCATCGGTATCCGACCAGGTCCGCCGGTTCTCTGCCGATGAATGCGGCGGCGGCGCGGTTGACCCAGATTACATTGAGATCTCTGTCGTAGTAGGTGAACATCTCGACCGTCGAGTCGAGGACAAGGGCCTTTTCCCGTTCTGCCCGCCGCAGGGCATCTTCTGTCCGCTTCCGCTCCGTGATGTCCCATGCGTTTACGACAAAGCCCCTGATATGGGGGTCTCCCAGGAGGTTGGTCACGATCGCCTCGATCACGTGCGTGCCGCGCGGGCCCCTGAAGCGAACCTCGACCTGCATGCTTCCTCCCGGCCTCCCTGTCAGGGTCGATACCACCTCCTCCACCAGCGGGAGGTCCTCGGGCTGGATCATATCGAACGCATGCCGGCCAACCAGCGCCTCGGGCGGGAAACCGTCTATCTGCTCGATAGGCGGGCTTGCAAACCGGATCGTCAACTGCTCGTCGATGATGAGGATGAACTCTGAGCCCTTCTCGATGAGGGTCCGGAACGTCTTTTCGCTCGCACGCAGTTCGGCCTCCGCCCGGTGCCGCTGGAGGGCGATCGAAGCGAGGTTCCGGAGGACCTCGACGGCCCGGAGATTGATCTCTCCTTCCTCCAGCCGGGTGAGGATCACGGCGGTCCCAAAGATCTCGCCTTTCCAGGTAAACGGAATGCAGTAGATCGGCCCGAACCCGGCAATTGCCTCGAATTTCCGGCAGGCTTCCTGGAAGATCCGTTCGGGGATGATCTCCTGCAGGCCCCCCTTCACCTCCTCGATCTCGCCGCTGATCATGATCTCCCTGATGTACGGCGGGATCTCGACCGTGATCCCGGTGAGGTTCTCCCCGAAGACCTCGATGATCTCCGGCAGGAACGGCTCGATACCGAAGAACGCCCGCGGGCTCAGGGTCCCCGCCTGGATGTCGGCGGCGCTCACGACGACGATGGAACCGGGCGCGAGTTCATGGAGGTGGGCGCCGATTGCGGAGAAGACGTCGGCTTCGGGCGGCATCCCGGCAAGTTCGGTCGCCGCCCGGGAGAGGAGAGCCTGATCGGCCGATATCCGCCGCACCTCTTCTTCGGCGATCGTTTGACGGGTGACGTCGCGGAAGCGGATGATCCAGTCGCCGGTCTCCGGCACCTGCCGGGAGGAGACGGCGTACCATCGCTCCCCGGCCTGGACCGTGACTTCCCCGGACCCTGTGCGGGTGGAAAGTAGCGCGAGGACCGGCCCTCGCTGGCCGGTGTCCGGGAGGATTCGGTTGGCGACGATATGGGCCGCATCCGCACCACGGACGCCGTCGGCGGAGATCCCGGCGAGGCGCTCCATGGATGGGGTGATGGTCCGGATCTTCATCCGGGAATCGGCAAGGATGATGCCATCCTCAATGGCTTCCAGTATCTGCAGTACCTCGGGTCGCACCTCCATGTTCGGCTCAGTGGTCTGCATACGGCCCAGCCCCGTCCGGGCAGGAGCGCCATAGGGAGATCCTCGTTGCAGGGCTCTTCATGAGGAGAACGTCATGGATGATATATATAATAGTCTGTCGGCTCGTCCGGGCTCCTTCCTCGTCCGTATTGCGCATCGCAATGGTCTTGCCGGGGCAGGAGGTTCGCTCCGCCGAAATTCCACTGTTGCCCGGCAGGTGATGGTTGGGCATTCATGACTGCACGGCTTTGCCCCTCGGATCTGTCCACCGGGATTTGCACTCCGTGGAACGCTTTGAAATGAGTCGATTTTTCACGTATTTGAGGCTATTTCGGCCGGTACGACGATAGAGGATATATAGAAAAACGGCAAATAGAATCAATCATAGTCACAGTGAGATGACTGACTGTATGGCAATGAGCAAGAAACAATTGGAGAAACATAACAGAGAGAAGAAGGCCAAAGCAGAAGAACTTGCAGCGCAGGCGGCCGCCGGCAACCAGGCCGCCAAGAAGAAACTCAAGAAGCTTGAGAAGAAGATCAAGTGAGTTGCCCTGGGCTTTCAGGTGTTTTCTTTTTTAGTTTAGGGTCGATAGAGCACGTAGTCATCCGTATCACCATCTACTGGCCCTCTAGATCACGTTTTCAATATCTATCAGAATGTAACAAACTGATAGATAGTGATAGGAAGTACCTGCCAAATCAGTATAGTAGTTGAGGGCTCGGGACCCTGGCCCCGCTCCCCGGAAGACCGCCCCTGATCTACCCGGATCACATCCTCTTGCTTGTGATGGACTGAACGCCGGTCTCTAACCCCCGCCAGATTAATGGAATATTATCAATAATTCATACTGGAGGGGGTTCGATCCGATCACGGCAGAGGGCGAAGCGGACGCAATCCATCAAATGGCCCGGCGGATGGCGGCCGCGGCGACAAAAGGCGATCTCGGGTTGATCCTCGGCGAAGAAGTCAGTCGTTACTCGCTTGCGGACCTCCAGATCATCGGAGGACGGCTGCACGCGGAGATGGTCCGGCTGCCTGAGCCCTACCGAAAACAGGTGCACCCCTACATCACCGAACAGCTGTTCGGCGCTCATCACCAGCTTCTTTCCATGTACCGGTCGGGCCGATTCCTCTCCATGACCGAACCGATCACCGATTGTGCAACGTTCGTTGAGTTCTGCAATATGATCCCCGACGGATGCCTCCGGTGGGATGAATCCACACAACGGCTCCCGTTTCGGTATACACCCCGACATCGGGCCTTTTATTACCTGATCTCGGCTTTTACGATCTTCGTGCTCGACCGCCCGGGCCACCCGGTGGGGACGCCGTTTCCGGGAGGGTTCCGGGTCGAGGAGCGCAACGGGTCCTACTATTGCATCATTCGCGACCGCGAAAAGGACGTCCCGTTCTCGATCTGCAACTTCTGCCCGGCTCTGCAGACCGAGGAGGGGTAGGTTCCGGGCGGGCTGAATGAGTGTGGTGGTGACGTCTGCGTAATGGATGGGCGCAGGGCAAAGCGGGGCAGATTTTTCGAAAACCAGAATGCGAGGGGAGGGATTCGAACCCGCGAACTCCTTCGAGAGTCGATCTTGAGTCGACCGCCGTTGACCGCTTGGCTACCCTCGCGCCTGTACTGATTGGACCTCCGGGGTAATGAGCTTGATGGCGGCCTGCCTCTTTATCCCTCATCCGGCACGTGCCGCCGGATGAACGCACCGACCCGCTCGACCGCCGCCGCGCCCTCGGGGAGGACCGCGGCGAAGACCTGCCAGCAGTGAAACATCCCCTCGACGCAGTCGAAGGCGACCGGCACCCCCTGGAGCCGGGCGGCGCTCACGAAGGCCTCTATCCCGTCGATCAACACCTCCCCGCCCCCCGCCTGGACCAGGAGGGGCGGCAGACCGGCGAGATCCGCATAGAGCGGCGAGGCCAGCGGGTCTGTCGGATCGCGGTCGGGGAGGTAGGCGTCCCGCATCGCCGCGAGGGTCTTTGGCTCAAGCCAGTCCGTCTCCTGATTGAATATGACCGAATCGCCGAGGAAGAGCATATCGACGGCCGGGGAGAGGCAGACCCCCGCCGCCGGCATCGGGAGCCCCGCATCGCGGGCGGCTAGAAGCATCGAGACAACAAGCGTCCCCCCGGCCGAGAGCCCGGCCGGCACCACACGCTCGGGAACGTAGCCGCTCGTGAGCAGGTGGCGGTAGGCGAAGAGAGCGTCCTCGACCGCCGCCGGGAAGGGGTGCGCCGGGGCGAGCCGGTACTCGACCGAGATGATCTCGGCCTCTGCAGCATCCGCGATCCGGGCGCAGAGGTCGAGGGAGTCGAATGTCGAGCCGCCGGTGGACCCCCCGCCGTGGAAGAAGAGGACCGTCCGGTCGGGCCGGGAGGCCGCCGTCGTCAGCCGGTATGCCGGGATCCCGGGCAGCGGCTCGACATCCGGCCGCCGGCAGTCTCCCGCAACGGGGCGGCCGGCCTTGATGGCCGAGAGGATCTCTCTGGCCTTCATCGCGCCTCACATAAAGTCCGCGAGCCCGAGCTGCCGCTCCGGGGGCTCGCCGAAGGTCGACTCGATCTGCATGAAGAGCACCTCAACCCGCTGCTTCGTATACTCCGATATCGCGTAGGTTGCGCAGATCTCGCGCGACATCTCCAGATACTTCTTCACCGAGCCCTCGTGAACCGTCGGGATGATGTTCCCCCCGCAGCGGGTACACTTCCCGGCAAGCGGCATCCGCCGGTACTTCGCGTTGCACTTCATGCATCGCACTTTCTGCTTTGAGAATGCGTTGAGATTGCCCTGGAGATCGCGGATGAAATGGGTATTTAAGACCCGTTCGGCGACATCATCCTCGTCCACCGCCCGGATCCTCTTTGCGAGGTCGAGTTCCGCCTCGAGTTTCTCAAGCATCGACCCGAGTTTCGTGTACGTGGACTCAAGCGGCCCCGCCGAGATGTCCGATGTCTGGTGGGTGAAGAGGAAACCCTCGCACTGCGCCGGGGTTCCGAGCCGCCGCTCCACCCGGTCGACGTACTCGTCAAGGTCTTTTGGGTGGGTGTAGGCAAGGCAGCCGTTGTAGACCTCGAGGGGGTAGTGATCGCAGACATCGACGTTGAGGCACTCCTTATCGACCTCCGCCGGGTCGATCCGGGTCGTCAGGACGAGCGGCGCATCCATCGACCCGCCCCGGGTCTCGGGGAGATAGGAGCGGGAGAAGTTGATCAGCCCGTCCAGGAGAAGCATCACGCAGTCCTCATCACCGTCGCACTGCCCGCAGAAGATACCGTTTGCGATCAGAGTGTGGTTATCCGCGACCGTTAGACAGTAGACCCGGTCGTCGAGCGCCTGAACGATCTCGCGGGAGACGACCTCGTCCGCAATGACAAGCCCCCCTTCCTCCGCCGGAACCCGGTCGCCTATCCGAACCTCGAGCGCCCGGATCTTCCTGAGATAATCGGTGTCCCAGACGAGCATTGCGTGTTCAGGCGTCACCGTGAGGATCTTCCCCCGCCGCGTCACGAACCGGATCAGGTGCGCCGGAGCCCGGTGGACGGAGACGGACGTCACCTTCTTTAGGCTGACCCTCCCCTGGGTATCGATGCTCTGGACGTAGAACGGCTGCCGGGGGTCCGAATAGAATGTTCCCACGTGATCGATCCCGGGCTTCGATACATCGAAGTTCTCCACCACGAACTGCCGGATCGGGACCGTCATCCATCGCCGTCCGTCCGAGACGGTTATCTCCGTGTCGCCTGCAAAGCAGTTGCGCCGTTTCGCTGCGTGGAAGAACGGGTGGCCGTATCCGACCGGGGCCTTCGAGAATCCGATCAGCCGGGCGAGAACCCCGGCGCTTGTGTGGGGAGCAAGCCCTATCAGGAGCTGGCCGACGAGATCGAGCGGTCTCTCCGCACGGTAGAACGGCTCAAGTCCGTAGACCTTCACGAGGAGTTCGTCGACGAACTTCGCCACCCGGACCAGCCACTCGCCGCAGTCCTGAGAGACCAGGATATCCTGCGGACGGAGTTCCAGCACCTGGTCGGCGCTGACGAGCTCCCGGCCGTAGGTGTCGTGGGTGTAGCCGAGTTCCCGGAGCCGCTCGACCGGGACGCCGACCTCGTCCGGCCGGAAATGAGTCAGGGGAAGGTCAATCATATCGTAGCGGACTGTCCCGTCTTTGAAGACATAAAGGTTCTGCAACGCCCGGAGAATTCCCTTCTCGATCGGCTCCACCGGCCGCTCGCGTGAGATCAGCCCTTTGACCCCCTTGAGGAGCGGGACTGCCGTATCCCGGACACCAAGGTTCGCGAGCGCTGCCATATACTCGTCTTTTACGTTGATCTTGATCTTCTGGAGGCAGACCGTCGAGACACCGCACCGGGGGCAGAGGTCTTTCCCGATATCCTGCCCGCACTTCGGGCACCGGAGGATCGGGACCGTGTGCGTCCCGCACGTACAGAGGTTCTTATAGGTGTGTGCGCCGCAGGCGGGGCAGCGCCGCTCCCCGACCTCAACCTCAATCACTCCGCCGTCGGTGTTGGACCGTGGTTTTGAGGTGCAGGCGGCCTGGAACGATCGGCGTGCGCCACCATCGTCGCCGATCGGAAAGAGCGAGTGCGGCGGCGGTTTCATCTCCCGCGGCTTTGACTTCCCCGGCCGTCCCATCCGCCCGCCGACCCGGGTGCCCGCCCTCGATCGCAGGGTAAAGCCCGAGAGGTGCATCACGAGGTCCATGGAGTTCTCCATCGGGGCGTCCTGCCACGTCGGCCGCTTTTCAAGTTGGAGCGTGAGCCCCAGACACGCAAGGAGGACAAGATACTCCTTGATTGCGATGCAGTCGCCAGAGAGGTGGTGGGGGACCAGGAGTTCCTCGAGGATCGCTTTGACCTCCACGCTGTTAGGGACCAGCAGCACCCCGTCCTCGATCCTCCCTTCGGCGCTGATCCGGTCGGCAAGGAGGGCGATATCGGCCGGGGCGATATCGTCCCACATGTAGGTATAGTCGGGGTGGAGCGGAATCCCGTCGAGCGCGAACTCTATCGCCTCGAGTTCGTTTTCGGGGTGGCGGGGGCCGCCTTCAAGCCGCCACCACTCCTCGCAGTAACTGGGAGGCATCAGCGGGTGGTTGTTCTCCATGAACTCCCCGAAACTGATCAGGATCTCGCCGACGTCCAGGATCTCCTCGACCTGATCAGCGATCCGCTTCGCCTCCTCCTCGTCGTCCACCCGGCGGACCTCACCGCTCCGGAGTTTGACCGTCGGACCCTGGATCGAGTCCACCGGTACGATCCCGGCAGCCTTTCCCGGGCGTTCGACCTTCATCTGGGTCCCGACCGCGAGGAAGTCCCCGAGGATGTGCATCGTCGCAGGGTTCAGGCCCGCGGCCGCAAACCCGGTGTTTCGCGCCCGGCCGAGGCGCAGCCGGAACCCGCCCTTGCGCATCGGATACGAAAAGACCGGGCGGCCGCCGATCAGGTCGCGGATGTACTTGTCTTTCGGCTTGATCGCGGCGCTCGCATCATCGTCCCCGCTCTTTGCCGATGCGCCGCCGCTGATCAGGTCCTCGAGCCAGTCCCAGCCCTGCATCTTCATCTTCCGGACGTTCTTTAAGATCTTCGGGGCCTTCAGGGCCAGCCCTTCCGCGACGACGAGCGCCATCCCGCCCCGGACGGTGTTCGTCTCCACCCGCTCCAGGTTCCGGTAGCCGCTCACCTCCTGCTGCTCGGTCGGTTCGCCGTCGATACAGACCGGGCAGTTCTCGATGATCATCCGGAGTTCCTTTTCGCTCGGGAGATACTGCAGGCTCATGATGCTGTTATACTGCCGGATCTCCTCGATGTAGCGCTCCACCTCCTCAGGGCGGGGGATGTAACGGTTGATCCCGAGGGCCTGGCGGACGTAGTCGCCCACCAGCACGGAGAGCGCCTGCGCCGTCCCTCCGGCGCTCCGGATAGGGCCTGCGTAGTAGATCTTCAGATACTCCGTCCCGTCGTCGTTCTTCCCGAGACCGACCTTCGCGATCCCCTCCGTCGGCGCGGCCACCACACCCTCGGTCAGGAGTGCCATCGCCGCCCGGATAGCGTGATCGAGGATCTCCTCAGGCGTCGTCTCGCCGAACTTCCGTGCCACAAAATCGTCGCCGATGCGGAGCGCCACCTCTTCCCGGGACATCTCCTGCTCGAGTTCCCGTATCCTCGCTGCAATTCCTTTGTAGCCGAGGAGCGCCTCCACGCGGTCGGCGAGGTCGCTTGCTATCGGGATCTCGATCTCCGTTCTCGGGTCGAGTCCGCGAGCCCGCGCGGCAGCGGCGATCTGCATCGCAGACTCAAGCCCCGCCTCGAGGTTGGCGAGGTATTGAGCGATAGCAGGTGAGACCTCCATACATCACTGTATGGGCCCTTCATGCATTTAGAAGGCTCGGGGTCGAGTGAGATGGTCGGTCAGAATGTAACTTTTGCCGGATCATCGATCCCCTCTTATACATCCTCCGCCGCTTCCAGGGCGAAGAGGATGGCTGATCCCGATCCGTCTCCCGCATTCCAGGCCCAGACCTGCCCTCCATGCCGCTCGACGATCCGTCTGCAGATGGCGAGGTCAAGACCGGGGGTCTCGAGGTCGCGGTGGGAGGAATCGGCAGTGAAAACCTCATCAAAGACGCGTTCGAACTGATCCCGGGTCAATCCGGCTCCGGTGTTGCTTACCGCGACGATCACGACCCCGCGGTCGCGGGCGGCGGTAATGCTGATGGTCCCTGTCCCGTTCGGCATACCCCTGACGGCGTTGGCGATCAGGTTGTCGAAGACCTCGGTAAGGAGGACCCGGTCGGCCCTGACGGTGATCTCCGCCGGGATGCTGGTGTCGACCGTTATGGCCTTCGCCCCGAAGGGGACGGTGTAGTTTCGGAGAATCGTGTTCAGTTCGGTGCGCAGGTTCAGCGCCTCAAGTTCGAGCTCGATATTCGAGGTGTTCATGCGGGCCAGTTTCAGTGTCTTCTCGACCAGGTCTTTCATGTAGTTGACGTTGCCGCCGATGATCCCGAGGAGGCGCCGGAGAGCCGGGTCCTGCTCAAGCTGGAGGATCCGGGGCATGAGCGCGACCAGGGAGACCAGCGGAGCCTTGAGGTCGTGGCCGAGTTGCGATATGAACTCGTTCTTCTGGTCAAGAAGCCTCTCCACATCGGCAGTCCGTTCTCTTACCGCGGCGTCGAGGTCCCGGTTGATGGTGGAGAGCTCGTCCCGCAACATCTCCAGTTCCTGGTTCTTCGCCTGGAGGTTCTTTGCAAACTCTTCAAGCGCTTTCTCCGTCTGCACGCGCCCGGTGATCTCGACACCGAGCTGCAGCATCAGGTTCGACCCGTCCGTATCGGTGAACGGGTAGGCGTGAACCTCGTAGACCCTCCCGTCCGAATGCCTCCACGTCCACTGTTGTGGAATCTTACGGGAAAAGACCAGCGAACCACGGCAGGGATCGCATGGCACAAGAGAGGCTTGCTGCACCATGTAGCAGGGCCGCCCCTCCGGCTCGCCGAACGTCTCTCGAAACGCCCGGTTGACGAACTGGAACATGTGGTCCTCTCCCTGCAATGTGACATAGGCGGGAAGGGTGTCCAGGACCGAGAAGAGGCGGGAGCGTTCAGCGTTCAGGATCGCTTCCATCTCTTTGTATCGGGTGATCTCTGAGATCCGGCAGGCGACTGTGGCGCGATCGAGGCAGAGTCCCGATATGGCGAACCAGCGGGAGACGCCGTTCCGGTCAAGAAACTGCGTCTCGATGACCGCGACCTGCTCGCCAGGTTCCGCCATGGCAATGAACCGCTTGCGGTCTTCGGTGCAGGGCCAGATCCGCGATATCGGCATGTTCTTGAGTTCGTCGTGCGTATAGCCCAGTGCCTCTGCGAACTCACGGTTCGCGTCTGCAATTGCACCGTCTTTACGCCTGAGAAGGAACGCTCCTCCGGCCCCCCTCACC
Source organism: Methanoculleus sp. DTU007 (assembly GCF_001512385.1). NCBI lineage: Archaea > Methanobacteriati > Methanobacteriota > Methanomicrobia > Methanomicrobiales > Methanomicrobiaceae > Methanoculleus > Methanoculleus sp. DTU007. The sequence continues at coordinate 20,907 of NZ_LFRO01000092.1, forward strand.
ATGCCTTCCCGCCGCCGGGCCCGTTCGCGGGTCGAGTACCCGAGGGTTGAAGCGATCGAGGCGAGAGCAATCATGCCGACGAAGGGGAGGAGCGCCGCGAAGATAGGTGCAGCCGTCTCGGGGTATGCACGGAGCGACCCGACACCGAGCGAGGCGAGCCCGAGCAGGGTGGCTGCGATGATTCCCTTCTCATGGTAGTGGTAACCGGCAAGTATGGCGGAGATGAAGAGGAGGGGCCAGAGGATGAGGCTTGTTGCGGGGGACTCCACGAGGGCGGCGGTAATGACCGAAGTAACCGAGATCCCTACAATCAATACCGCCCGGGGGTTCCCGGAAAGCCCCTCCCACAGGACCCGGATGGGCTGTTCAACCGCATGAGGTGCCATCAGACTCAGTGTCTGAGGGCTTTTGGATCATTTATGCTTCGCGGATCGCCCCGTACCTCTGCTCTTCTCCAGAGCTTCGGTGAGGGGCCCGGCGCCGGGCTCTCCCATCTTCCAGAGAAGAAGGGCTGCTCGCTCCTGCGTCTCCGGGTCAGGGCTCTTCATCAACTGGAGGAGCGGCTCAACTGCCGGCTCACCAATCCGGCAGAGGGCAACTGCGGCGAACGGCTGGAGATCCGGATCGGCGTTCCTGACGATATCGATGAGGGGATCTACCGCGGCCTCCCCGATCGTCACCAGAGCTGCTGTGGCGTAGCGCAGGAAGTCCCGGTCTTTCTCAGCGCGCAGGGCTGCGAAAATGGGGCCGATTGCAGGTTTGCCGATCTGTGAGAGCGCGCGAGCGGCGTACCACCGGAGATCATTGTCCCCCTCCTTCATTGCGGCGATGAGCGGCTCGACCGCCGCTTCTCCCATCATCCCAAGCTCGGCGGTCGCCGCCCGGCGTCTTTCGAGAGGGCCCCGCCGGAGGTCGGCGATCAGTTCATCAATCCGGGTATCAGCAGTCATAGCGTTCATGTGTTCCTTCGCGGGTGTTAACTCTTCCTGATGCTGCCAAGCGCCTCCCGGGCCGCCTCGCGCACTTCCGTTCGCTCATCCTGCAGTGCCATGATCAGGCCATCAACAGATCTGGCGTCACCTATCTCCCCGAGGGCCGTTGCTGCTCCCGCACGGATGCGCCAGTCATCATCCCGGAGCGCCGCAATAAGCGGGGCCGTGGTCCCCTCCCCAATCCGGCCGAGCGCGGCGATCCCCCCCTTGCGGAGCAACTCGTCGTCCGTCCGGAGCGCGGCAAGAAGCGCGGGGACGGCGGTCTCCCCGATATCCCCAAGTGCACTCGCGGCCCGCTCCCGAACCCCCTCATCGGGGTCAAGAAGCGACCCGATGAGGACGGCAACGGCCTCTTCACCCCCGATCTTTCCAAGCGCCAACGCCGCCCCCTGCCGGACGCGCCCGTTTTTGGAGCGAAGAGCCGTGATAAGCAGATCCCGTGCAGGCTCGCCGATCGCAGAGAGCGCGAGGGCCGCGCGGCTCCGGACATAGGAGTCCTCGTCGTCGAGCGCCTCCATCAGCGCCGGGACCGCCGCAGGATCACCGATATCCCCGAGAGCGACTGCAGCCATCCACCGAACATCGACGCTCTCGCTTTTCAGGCTCTCCGTGAGCGGCCCAACGGCGGGAGGACCCAGTTTTCCGAGCGCCTCTGCCGCCTTCCAGCGGACGCCGCTCTCGGGATCCGTGAGGAGGGCGGCAAGCGGTCCGACCGCTGCCGGATCTCCGGCATCGCCGAGGCATCCGGCAGCCTGATAGCGAGTATCCGGGTCTCTGCTTCTGAGTCGGGCGATTTGTCGTTGTATGTTGCGGTTGCACGCGGGTGTGCCCGGCTCGCCGATGCGGAAGTGCAGGCCGTCGGCACGCCGTTGCGCGGCGAGATCGAAGAGGTAGCCAAGGACGTACGAGACGACGACGAGGAGCCCCGCACGCACGAGAGTACTTGCCCCTGCGTCCCCGATGATGTAATCGAGGGCGATATGGAGGGATGCAATCAGGATCCCCAGGTATACTGCTTGCCTCCGATACCAGAACGCGGCAGGGATGAGCACGAGGTAGAAGAGATCGGCGTACTCAAGACCGTTCCCGGAGAGCAGGTGTGTCGCTGTCTCAAGGATGACGATGATCCCGGTGGCAAGGACAATGATCGCAAGTCTGCCCCATGCCGTTTCTGTGAGCCTCATCCCTCATGAAAAGAGGTGCCGGCCGCCCTGATAAAATCATGTGATGGGCGGTTATGGGCGGCCGGGAGGCTGCATCCCGCCCGGTTAGCCTTACCGCTGCTCTGCCGCCGCAGTTTTCGCTTTCCCGCCGCCGACCTCTTCGAGTTTGGCTAGCGAGGCCTCAATGAACGCGGGAATATCGTCCGGCTTACGGCTCGAGACCAGGTTCCTATCCACCACGACGTCCCGGTCGATATACTCCGCACCGGCGTTCTTGATATCCTGGATGATGGACTTCCAGCCGGTGATCTTTCGGCCCCTGATCACCTGTGCGGTGATCAGGAGCTGCGGCGCGTGGCATATGGCAAAGACTGGTTTGTCGCTCTCGACGAACCGCCGCACGAACTCGACGGGCGCATCGTGGGCCCGGAGTTTGTCGGGCGAGTATCCGCCGGGTATGAAGAGCGCATCAAACTCGTCCGGCGATACATCCGAGGCGGCCCGGTCGATCGTGACCGGTGTCTGCTCCTTCTTCCCGTGCACGGTCTCGCCCTGGGTGAGGCCCACATGGACAAGGTTATGTCCGGCCTTCCGAAACGCCTCCGCCGGCTGCGTATACTCGACGTCCTCAAACATATCCGTGATCAGGACCGCTATCCTGCTCATCACCTTTCCTCCTTGGGCCGGGCAGATGCCCGGCACCGGATCAACTCGGCCGTGAGATAATAAGTTTGCCGGGCTGGATGCCGATCCTGGAGTTCCCCGTCATAGCCGTCGTTGCGGTCTTCTTGGTGATACCGAAACGATCTCTATACTTTTTTATAGACCGGCACAAAATCGGGAATATATGGGCGTGTTGGACCGGGAGGCGGGAGAGGCTTCGATCGCCGAAGAAGGGCCTCTGCCCGACTGGCACACTCTCATGAGAGAGGAGATCGAGCAGCGACTCGGCACCGGTCCATCCGGCTTGAGCACCGAGGAAGTGGAGGCGCGACTGGAGCGCTACGGCCCAAACGTCCTCCAGAGAGAAGCCCGTGAGACTCGTCTTACGGTCTTTCTGCGGCAGTTCAAGAGCGTCTTGATCATCATCCTGATCATCGCCGCAGCGGTCTCGTTCCTCGTCGGCGAGGCAATCGATGCATTTGCTATTCTCATTATCGTTGCATTGAATGCCGTACTCGGTTTTTCCCAGGAGTGGCAGGCAGGAGAGGCGATCGAGGCGCTCAAAAAGCTGCTTGTCCAGCATGCCGTGGTCGTTCGCGGTGGAGAGCGGCGGGAGATCGATGCCTCCGGGATCGTTCCGGGAGACATCGTCGTCGTTGAGATGGGGGAACGGGTGCCTGCCGACCTCTTCATCATCGAGGCGACGTCGCTCCAGGTGGACGAGGCGCCATTGACGGGCGAGTCATCCCCGGTCAACAAAGCGCCGGGGTCGCTTCCTCCCGAGACTCCGCTTGCCGAGCGGAGCAACATGGCTTTTGCGGGCACGACGGTGGTCAACGGCCGTGGATACGGGATCGCGGTCGCCACGGGGATGAAGACCGAATTCGGGAAGATCGCCGGCCTCTCCCAGCAGGTTGCGGATGTGACGACGCCGCTTGCACGGCAGATGGACCGGCTCGGCCGCGACCTCGGGCTGATTGCCATCGGTATAGCGGTTCTCGTCGTCATCGTCGGTCTCCTGCAGCAGCGTGGGTTCCTGGAGATGTTTTTGATCGGCGTCTCGCTCGCGGTGGCGGTGATCCCCGAGGGTCTCCCGGCGGTCGTGACGCTGACGCTCGCTCTCGGCATCAAGAGTATGATGCGGAGAAACTGCCTGATCCGCCACCTCCCCGCGTCGGAGACGCTCGGTGCGGTCTCGGTGATCTGCACGGACAAGACGGGAACCCTCACCCGGAACGAGATGACGGTCGTCCGGGTGAGGACGCCGGGGGAGGAGGTCACGGTGACCGGGGCCGGATATGCCCCGGAAGGCGAGTTCCTCGTCGGGGAGAGAACCATCGACCCTCTTGCGGATCCGGGGCTCCGGCAGTATCTCCGCACCGTCCTCCTCTGCAACCACGCGACCCTCGCTCTCGAGGAAGGCGGGTGGCGGATCTTTGGCACCCCGACCGAAGGGGCGCTCGTCGTCGCGGCGGCAAAGGCCGGCCTCTCCCGGGATGACGCCCCGGAGACGGTAAAGGAGTTCTCGTTCAACTCCACCCGGAAGCGTATGACGATCATCTACCGTGAGGACGAGGGTGACGTTGCCTATGTGAAAGGAGCGCCGGAAGTGCTCCTCTCCCTCTCGTCCCGGGCTCTCCTGGCCGGTTCGGTCGTGCCGCTCACAGAGGATCTTCGCGCCAAACTTCTTGCCGAGATCGAGGAATACGCATCGCAGGGGCTCCGATTGCTCGGAGCGGCATACCGCCCGCTCCCCGCGGGCCTTGAGTGGACCGAGGATTCGGTTGAGCAGGACCTGATCTTTCTTGGGTTTGCCGGGATCGTCGATCCACCGCGCCCGGAGGCGGCGGAGGCGATCCGGCTCTGCAAGAGCGCCGGGATAGACGTGATCATGATCACGGGCGACAACCCGCTGACCGCGTATACCATCGCCAAGAACCTCGGCCTCTCGAGCGAAGGAGCGCTGACCGGGGCCGATCTCGAGTCTATGAGCGATGAGGACCTTGAGCGGCGTCTCCGGACGACGAAGGTCCTCTCCCGGGTCACGGCGGAGCATAAACTCCGGGTGATCGATGTTCTCTCCAAAGACCAGGCGGTCATCGCCATGACCGGCGACGGCGTCAACGATGCACCAGCACTAAAGAAAGCAAGCATCGGGATAGCCATGGGGATCAAGGGAACGGACGTGGCGAAGGAGTCAAGCGACATGGTGCTCGTGGACGACAACTTCGCAAGCATCGTCGCCGGCGTCGAGGAGGGACGGCGGGAGTACGACAACATCTCCCGGTTCACCCGCTATCTCCTCTCCTCGAACGTCGGGGAACTCGTCGCGATCGTCGGGGGGATCCTCCTCGGCCTGCCCCTCATCCTCATCCCCGTCCAGATTCTCTGGATAAACCTCGTCACCGACGGCCTTACAGCCCTTGCTCTCGGCCTTGAGCCTGCCGAGCGGGACGTCATGCAGAGAAAGCCGCGCGATCCGGGAGAGGCCATCCTCACACGGAGCGCATATCTTGTCATCTCCATCCTCGGGATATGGCTCGGTCTTCTGACCATCTATGTATTCTCCGGCCTCTATGAGATCGACCTCGACCGTGCACGGACGATGGCGTTCACCGGGCTTATCATATTCGAACTCTACAACGTGCTGAACTTCCGGTCGTTTCGGTTCCCGCTCCACCAGATCGGGTTCTTCTCAAACCCCACCCTGCTCCTTGCGATCCTCGGGAGTCTCGCTCTCCAGGCAGTGGTCGTCTACGTCCCTATCTTCAACACCTTCCTCGGGACCGCGCCGCTCACCCTGGCCGACTGGGGTCTGCTTGCACTCCTCGGCCTGCCGGTCCTGATCGCGGGAGAGGCCTACAAGGTCATCCGGCTGCGGGCCGGAAAGGGGGCCGAAGCCCCTCCCGTTCCGGCCTGAGCCTATTTACTTAAAAATCCTGCCGAACCCGGGTTTTGCTCTTCCGGAATGGCGGGTTTGCCTTTACGAGGGCAGAGCAGACCGGCATGATTATAGGAAGACCGTGCCTACTTGAATTTTACAGTCTGACCTTCTTGGGGAGTTCTATGTTTGTCCTTCAGTCTCTCTCAACGTGTCATGCCAAACTGGGTTCCTACCGTTGCCGGGGTGGCGGATCATGATCGTCGGCCCGGAATTGATCGCCATCGCGGTCTTCCTCTTCACTTACGCGCTCATCATCGACGAGCGGATCCACCGTGCGGTGGTCGCGATGCTCGGCGCCTCGATCGTCGTCCTCCTCCACATCGTCCCCTGGGAGATGATTCCGGAGTACATCGATCTCGGAACCATCTTCCTCCTGATTGGAATGATGATCATCGTCAATACCGCCCGTGGAAGCGGTCTTTTTGAGTATATCGCCATCAAGACCGCAAAACTTGCAAAAGGGAGCCCGATGCGGGTGCTGATCCTCTTCTCGATCGTAACCGGCCTTACGAGCGCGTTCCTCGACAACGTCACGACGGTCCTCCTCATCACTCCGATGCTCCTCTACGTCGCAAGCGTCATGAAGACCAGCCCCATGCCCTTCCTGATCGCCGAGATCTTTGCTTCCAACATCGGCGGCGCGGCGACCCTCATCGGTGATCCCCCGAACATCATGATCGGTTCGGCCGCCGGTCTGACGTTCAACGAGTTCATCATCAACATGGCGCCGATGATGGCCGTCAACCTACTTGTCGTCCTTGGGCTCCTCGCCCTGATCTATCGAAAAGATCTCCACGTCTCTCCCGATGAACGGGAGAGTATCGAGAGGACGTTTGCGGAGTTGAAAGATCGGGAGGCCATCCGCGACTGGTCGCTCTTTAAAAAGTCGGTCATCGTCATCGCGCTCGTCATCGGGATGTTCTTCATCCATGACCAGCTTGGTCTTGAGCCCGCTCTCGTCGCCTTGATCGGTGCATCGATCCTCCTCTTCTGGAGCAGGCAGTCGCCGGAGGAGATCTTTGAGAAGATCGAGTGGCCTGCCCTCTTCTTCTTCGGCGGGCTCTTCGTCGTCGTCGGGGCCCTCGTCGAGACCGGGGTCATCGCGAGTGTCGCCCAGTTCGTTGTCGAGAACGTCCACTCGGAGGGCGAGGCCATCCTGATCATCGCTTGGTTCTCGGCGATCGCTTCAGCAATCGTCGACAACATCCCGCTCACCGCCACCCTGATCCCCCTGATCCAGGATATGAGCGTGGCGATGGATATCTATCCGCTCTGGTGGGCGCTTTCGCTCGGCGCCTGCCTGGGCGGGAACGGCACGGTCATAGGGGCGTCGGCAAACGTCGTCGTCCTCGGGATTGCCGCACGGAATGGTTACTCCATCTCGTTTATGGAATTCTTGAAGATCGGAATGCTCGTGCTCTTCATCACGGTTGCCATCGGGACGGCATTCCTCTGGTTCAACTACGTCGTCCTCTGATCCGATCAGGTCCTCGGGGGCCTGGACTCCAGGCTCCCCCGGGCGGCCTCAACCTCCTGGATCCGGCCGACGACCCACTTATACGCGGTCGAGGCCGCCTCCCGGGCTGAGGCGCTCGGGTCCTCTTCTCTCATCTTCGCGAGCGGCTCTCTTGCCTTGGGGTCTGCAATCGTCCCGAGGGAGAGGGCCGCCTGCGCCCGAACGAACTCGTCCGGGTCCTGGAGTGCACGGATCAGCCCGTCGACGTCCCGGGCATCCCGCATGGTGTCGATATCATCGATGGTCGCCATGAGAACCTCCTGGTCGTTTCGTCTAGGCGTCCCGGCGGTATATATGCCTTACCGGGTGGAGCGCAGGTTGCCCGACCGCTTACTTCAGGCCCCCCACTGCCCTCTGGCCGGCAAGCCTCGCCGCCACCTGGGTGTGCGCGAGAGACGCCGCCCGCCGGACACCCGCGTCCGGATCCAAGAACTTCAGCCTCGCCAGCGGTTCGATCGCCCGTTCGTCTCCGACGAGTCCGAGGGCTTCGGCGGCTGTCTGCCGCACGATCTCTTCGGGGTCCGAGAGGGCGAGAATGAGTCCATCGACATCCCGGCTCCTCCTCATTGCATCGATATCTTTCCTCTGCGCCATGATCATCACCAGCTCTCTGATACGGCGCACTTTGGGCACTTCGTGTTATGAACGTTGCGAAAGAACCGCTTTCAGGGCAATCCTGAACAGCCGGCCAAAAAGGGGTTAGTATGTTGCGAGGTAGCGGTCGATCTCCCAGGGGTGGACCGCCGTCCGGTAGGCATCCCACTCAGCGTTTGCGACGTTCGTGAGGGCCTCGACGACGTGGGACCCGAGCGCCTTGCAGATGAGTTCGTCGGCGAGCAGGGCCCGGTGCGCCTCGGCGAGATCGCCGGGCAGAGTCTCAATCCCGTTGCTGCCCCGCTCGGTGGTCGTCATGTGGAAGATGTTCTTGTGAACCTCGGCCGGGGGCTCGATCTTACGGCGGACTCCATCCATCCCGGCGGCGAGCATCGCGGCAAACGTGAGGTAGGGGTTGCAGGTGGGATCGGGGCTTCGGAACTCGACCCGGGTGCTGTTGCCGCGCGGCGCCGGAATCCGGATCAGGGCCGACCGGTTGCTCGTGCTCCAGCTGATGTAGCAGGGGGCCTCATATCCGGGGACGAGCCGCTTGTAGGAGTTGATCGTCGGGTTCGCGACCCGGGTGATCGCCGGCGCGTGTTCGAGCAGCCCGGCGATGAAGTGCATGCAGGTCTCTGAGAGCTGGAGGGGNNTGCAGGCCGCGCATCAGCGCCATCGTCTTGACCGCGAACTTGAACGTGATGACGTTGTCGGCGGTATGGAGAGCGTCGCTGTACTTGAAGTCGATCTCGTGCTGGCTCTCGGCGACCTCGTGGTGGGAGGCCTCGATCTCGAACCCCATATCGGTGAGCGCGAGGATGATCTCACGCCGGAGGTCCTCGGCAAGGTCGGTTGGGGCCAGGTCGAAGTAACCGCCGGCATCCTGGAACTGTGTCGTCGGCCGCCCATCGAGCATCTTGAAGAGGAAGAACTCGAGCTCCGGCCCGGTATTGAAGACGTAGCCATCTTTCGCCGCATCCTCCATCGCCCGTCGGAGGACGTAGCGTGGGTCGCCCTCGAACGGTCTGCCGTCCGGTTTGCAGACGTCGCAGATGAACCGGGCGACACTCTTCTCCCGGGGCCGCCAGGGCAGGAGCGTGTAAGTCGAGAGGTCGGGTTTGAGCACCATGTCTGACTCCTCGATCCGGACGAACCCCTCGATTGACGACCCGTCAAATCCAATGCCGTCGGTGAGAGCTTTCCCGACCTGTTTGGCCGGGATGGCGACGTTTTTGGGCATGCCAAGGAGGTCGGTGAACTGCAGTCGGAGGAATCGGACGTTGTCTCGTTCGATTCTCTCGAGCATCGCCGAGATGTTGTCTGGTGTCATGTAGAAGGAAACTTCCTTCCAATAGTATTTATACTTGTCTGATCTATACTGATCAGAGCGTTCCCTCACCCCTCCGGACCACGAGGGTATCGGATGGGGGGGAGCGGGTCGACCGTGATGGTTATGTGCGGTATAATTGGCGTAATGGATAGATCTCGCCGGACGATGGACGGTTCCGGCATCCGAGAAGCCCTCTCCATAATGAACGAGCGCGGCAGCGGCGAGGGGGCGGGCTACGCAGCCTACGGCATCTACCCCGATTACCGGGACTGCTACGCCCTCCATGTCTTCTTCGACAACCCTCGTGAGAACAAGCCCTTCCTTGACGCGGCGCTCGCGCAGTGGGGGACGATCGAGCACGATGAGCCGATCCCGACCTACGACCGGCCAAATCTCCGGGCGGTTCACACCCCCTGGCGCTATTTCTTCCGACCCGATCCCTCCCTCGCGGTGCCGGGGAGCACGATGCCGGAGGATGATATCGTCAGCGCCCTGGTGATGCAGGTCAATGCCGCCCGCCGCGGCGCGCTCATCATCTCCTCCGGCAAAGACCTCGGGGTCTTCAAGGCCGGCGGGTTGCCTGAGGACGTCGCGGACTTTTACCGGATCGAGGACTACGAGGGCTACATATGGCTAGCGCACAACCGTTACCCGACCAACACCCCCGGATGGTGGGGCGGGGCGCACCCGTTCAACCTCCTCGACTGGAGCGTCGTCCACAACGGTGAGATCACCTCCTACGGGACCAACCGGCGCTACATCGAGAGTTTCGGCTACAAATGCACGATGCTGACGGACACCGAGGTCGTCGCCTACTTGATCGACCTTCTGGTGCGGCGGCACGGGCTCGACGTCGACCTCGCTGTTCGGGCGCTTGCTCCCCCGTTCTGGGAGGAGATCGACCGGATGCCCGGGGCGGAACGGGAGTGGAACTCCGCCCTTCGGCTTACGTACGCATCGGCGATGATGAACGGACCGTTCGCCATCGTGGCTGCAAACCGCGAGATGATGGTCGGATTCACCGACCGGACCAAACTCCGGCCGATGGTCGTCGGCGAATGCGGCGACCGGCTCTTCATCTCAAGCGAGGAGGCGGCTATCCGGGCGATGGAGCCCGACGTCGAGTCGATCCGGATGCCGGCCGCGGGAGAGCCGGTGATCGGGAGGGTTGTCGGATGATGATCGGGAGCCTACCCCCACGCTACCGGGTCACGATCGACCCCGTCCGATGCATGGAGTGCGGGCGGTGCATCGAGAACTGCTCCTACGGTGTCTTTTCACGAGACGGAGACCGGATCTTTGTCAACCCCCGAAACTGCACCGCCTGCCACCGATGCATCGCCTGCTGCCCGAGGGATGCCATCCTCCTTGAGGAGCAGCCCTGCGACTACCGGAGCCATCCCCTCTGGACCCGCGAGGCGCGGGAGGCGATCTACAACCAGGCCCGGACAGGAAAGATCATCCTCGCCGGGATGGGCAACGCCCTCGACTACCCGGTCATCTTCGACCGCCTGGTCCTGGATGCCTGCCAGGTCACGAACCCGAGCCTCGATCCCCTGCGCGAGCCGATCGAACTGGTGACCCACCTCGGGAAGAGGCCGGTAAGGCTCGATCTCCGCCGTAAAGATAGCGGCGACGTCGAACTTCGGACCCGGCTCACCCCGAACCTCCGCCTTGAGACCCCGGTGATGATCGGGCACATGAGCTACGGAGCGATCAGCCTCAACGCCCAGATGGCCCTGGCCCGGGCGGCAAAAGAGGCCGGGACCTATATGGGCACCGGAGAAGGGGGCCTGCACTCGGCGCTCCACCCCTATCAGGACCGGATGATCGTCCAGGTCGCCTCGGGGCGGTTTGGCGTGGAGATCGACTACCTGGAGCGCGGCGCTGCGATCGAGATCAAGATCGGCCAGGGCGCAAAGCCCGGCATCGGCGGGCACCTCCCCGGCGAGAAGGTCTGCGATGGGATCTCCCGGACCAGGATGATCCCCGAGGGGTGCGACGCTATCAGCCCCGCGCCGCACCACGACATCTACAGTATCGAAGACCTCGCGCAGCTCGTCCGGGGGCTCAAGGAGGCGACGGAGTGGAAGAAGCCGGTCTTCGTCAAGATCGCCGCCGTCCACAACGCGGCCGCCATCGCCGCCGGGATCGCCCGCTCGCCGGCCGACGCCGTCGTCATCGACGGGTTCCGGGGCGGCACCGGCGCAGCCCCGAAGGTCTTCCGCGACCACGTCGGCATCCCGATCGAGGCGGCGGTCGCAAGCGTCGATGCGAAACTCCGTAGTCTTGGGATCAGGAACGAGATCTCGATCATCGCGAGCGGCGGCATCCGGGGAAGCGCCGACGTTGCAAAAGCGATCGCCCTCGGCGCGGATGCGGTCTACATCGGCACCGCGGCGCTTGTGGCGATGGGCTGCCGGGTCTGCGGGAACTGCTACCGCGGCCTCTGCCCCTGGGGGATCGCCACCCAGCGCCAGGATCTCGTGGACCGCTTGGACCCCGACGAGGCCGCACGGCATGTCGCGAACCTCATCCACGCCTGGACGCTCGAGCTCTCCGAACTCCTGGGTGCGGCCGGGATCAACAGCATCGAGAGCCTGCGGGGCAACCGCGACCGGCTCCGGGGCTACATGCTCGACGAGGGCCTGATGGAGGTCCTCGACGTGAAATCGGTGGGGGCGTAACGCCGCCCCCTCTCTTACGACGTCGCGACCTCGACGCACTCTTTCCTTGTCCCGATCCGGGCGAGCGCGCCGCACATCCCGGGGACATAGGCAAGGGCCTTGCCCGAGTCGACCATGATCGAGGCGAACTCATCCATCCGTGGCGAGACGACCATGCAGGTATCCGTGATCACCCGGGCGCCGCTCCGCTCGATGGCGTCCACGAGGTCGGGATTTGCCGCCGCGACCCCGCGGGCCGCGAAGATGTAGAAGGGTTTTGTCGTCGTCTTGCCTCTGAGAAGTTCGGCGAGGTCGCGGAGTTCGTCCACCGAGCAGTGGGGGCACCCGACCGCGACCGCCTCGACCTCGGTCTCTGCAAAGAGAGCCTCGACCTCGTCCCGGGATACCGTCACCCGGTCGAGGTCGTCGGTCGGGAAGTTGAAGACCCGGGTCTCGGGGGTGATCTTATCGACGTGGAAGAGCGCAACCGCCCCTGTCGCGGCCATCGCGGCCCCGAGCGCCTTGAGCTGGTCGCGGTTCGGCCGGATATCCGTAAAGATCGGGATTCGGTTCCCAACCTTCTTTCCGGCGATATGCCCGATCGCGCCCCAGTGGTCGGACCGCGGGCTCGTGCCGCCCTCGACCTCGACGACGACCTGCGGTCGCCGGTTCTCGACGATGTGAAGACCGTAATAGGGGGTTTTTCCGATAATCGCCGCTGCAAGGGCGCTCGGCCCGCCTTCCCGGTTCGTCCGGGCGCCGAGGACAGAGTTCGCGTAAGCGACCGCCGAGGACTCCGCCCATGCCAGGTGCTCGCCGTACTCCGTGATCCGGAGGTAGTAGGGGGTGCAGGTGCACTCGATCTTGATCCCGAGCCTCCGGCAGGCCTGGACGACCTCCATCTGGTGGCGGGCGAACTCTTCGTCGATCCCGAACTCCTGCCACCCCTCCTGCGGCATTCCGATGGGGTTTAAGACCGTCGGGACCGCCACCCGGGCGTCGAGGCTCTGCAGCCAGGCAAGCCCCCATCTCCCGATGGTCTTGTAGGACGCACCGCTCACCTGGGCGCTCGTGATCGGGATGAGTCTCTCGGCCCCGTAGACCCTGCCGAGCGCAACCAGGATCTCCATCATCTTCTGGCGTGTCTCGCCGAACTCGCCGGCGAGCACCCTCTCGTCATCCTTCTCGAGATACATTACGGCCACTCCGCTCTCTTGAATTCGTCCTCTCGCCCCATAACCATCGTGGCATCGACTCCGACCTTCACGTTCGTCCCGTCTGCAAGGCGGGTCGGGTCGAGCGACGAGCCCCGCACCCCGGTGACGATCATGATGTCGGTATCGCCCCTAACCCGGGTCGCGATCGCGTACTCGACGTCGTGGGGGTCGTGAATGTCGATGTCCTCGTCGACCACGACGACGTGTTTGAGGGAGGTATGGGCCGCGAACGCCGCCATGATGGCGTTTTTGGCATCGCCTTGCGTGTTCTTGCGGATCTGGATCACCGCGTGGAGGTAGCCCGCGCCGCCTTTTGTGAGGAGGACGTCGCGCACCGTCGTCACCTCGGCCACGGCGCGGTAGATCTTCGGTTCGTACGGCGCTCCCATCAGGAGCTTGTGCTCGTCGCCGGCGGGAAGGATGCCGTGATAGATCGGGTCCTCCTTGCAGTACATCTTCTCAAACTCAATGATGTGCTGCTGGCGCACGGGGTCGTAGGTCCCGGTGATATCGACAAAGGGGCCTTCCGGCGCCATTTCGGCGGTGATGTAGCCTTCGAGCACGATCTCGGCATCGGGGACCCTAACACCGTTCTCGCACTCCCGGAGTGCTAGTTCCCCGCCCATCAGTTCCGCGGCGTAGGCGAACTCCTTGCCTTCCGGAACACGGGTGCAGGCGGCGAACGTCACGAGGGGATGGGTCCCGATGGTGACCGCGACCGGGAGTTTCTCTCCCCGGGCGAGGGCTGCTTTGAGGAGCGTATGGGTATGCCGCCCCTCCACCAGGCGGGCGACGACCCTGTGATCGTCGAGGACCATCATCCGGTGGATGGAGGCGTTCTCGACGCCATTGTAGCGCGAAAAGACGATCCCGGAGGTGATGTAGCGCCCTGCATCCCCCGGGAAGTGCTTCATGATCGGGAGGCGCGAAAGATCGGCGGGGACGCCGCCCTCGAGCCGCCCGTCATCCACGACGCGGCCGCTGTAGGTCATGGCCGCGAGGTGCCGGACGAGGTCCTTCTCCTCCACGCCGAGCGCCGCTGCAAGCGCCCCGCGGCTTGAGAGGAGGTTCATCACCGCCCTGTGCCCGTCGAGGTCGTGGAAGAAGAGGATCTTATCGGTCCGGCTTGCCATACGGGGAGCCTCGTAGACGGTCGAGCAGGGCCGCTCGATCTCCTCGACCCTGCCGAGCTCCCTCATCCGTTCAATGAAGTTACGCATCGTATCCGCTCCATCGAGTGCCGAGATTATGTTTGACCCCCAGATGATCGAGCACCCGGGCCACCACCATATCGACGAGGTCGTCGATCGTCTCCGGGCGCTGGTAGAAGGGGGGGCTTGCGACCATCACGGTCGCGCCCGCCTCGTCTGCGGCGAGCATGTTCTTTAGATGAATCCGGGAGAGCGGCATCTCTCGCAGGAGGAGGAGAAGGGGCCGCCTCTCCTTGAGGCAGACGTCCGCCGCCCGGCCGATCAGGTTCTCGGCGAGGCCGTTGCTGACCGCTGCAAGCGTCTTCATGCTGCAGGGGACGATCGCCATCCCGTCGTAGCGAAACGAGCCGCTCGCGATATCGGCTGCGAGGTTGCTGTTCTCGGCGTATATGGCGTTGAATCCGTCCAGATCCACGCCCTCGAGCTCGGCTATCTGCCGGGCGGTATCGGAGATGACGATATGCACCGTTGCCTGATCGCAGAGCACCTCGAGCAGGCGGCGGGCGTAGATGACCCCGCTTGCCCCGGTGATCCCGACGACGAACTCTTTTGTCATGGGCTCCTCATGAGTTTATGTCACTGCAAGTTTATCCTGTTTTGTCGCCCGCTTCACCCTGAGCACCTCCATCGCCGCCTGCTCCACGGCCTCGCGGTTTCTCTTCGTTGTGTAGACCCCGAGCCGCCACTGCTGCCGCCGGGTGTCGTTTAGGGTGTTGATGAGCGGGGAGACCTCCTCGATATCGACCATCGCATGGCTGTTCCTGACCCGGACCTCCATCGAGAGGGCTCGCGGAAGCCGGGGGATATCCACAAGGACCTCGTCCTCGGGGACACCGGCGGTCTCGGCGATGGCGGCGGCGATCTCCCGCTCCCGGGCGGGCCCGAGGTCCTGCTGGAGGGCTGCGACGTTCACCCGGTCTTCGCCGACATAGAGCGCCCGTTTGTAGAGGTCCCGGACGTAGACCCGGCGGGCAAGATCGCGGGTGATCGGATTGGTCGAGTGCTTCAGCCGCTCCATGCAGGCCGCGTCGTCCATCCGGGCGAACGCCTCCGGATCGGCGTCGGGGGCGTTTAAGATCTCTTTTCGGAGGGCGTGGACGAACATGCTCGTCGCGATCCGGCTCACGTGGTGGAAGTAGACCGCCGGGCGCATCAGGGTCCGGGCGATGAGGAGCGACTCGGCGGCGTTGATCCCGCCTTCGTGGAGCGCGACGCCGGAGTCGGTCAGGATCGTCGACCGGATCAGCCGGTGGGCGTCGACCGTTCCGTAGGGCACGCCGGTGTAGTGGGCGTCCCGCATCAGGTAGTCCATCCGGTCGACGTCCAGGCTCCCGTGGATGATACTTGCGAGGCGGTGCTCGCCCGAGACGACGGCGCAGACCTCGGCGGGATCGATCCCCTCCGCTTCGAGGATCCCGGCGATCGTCCCCTCCCGGACGAGGTGTTCGATCTCGTGGTGGCTCCGCCCGGTGAACTCCTCCATCACCGGCTCGGTGACGTGGGAGAAGGGGCCGTGGCCGACATCATGGAGGAGGGCGGCCGTGGTGACGAGTTTCGTCTCCTCGTCGTCGAGCCCAAGCTGCTGCGACATGAGCCGTGCAAGGTGCATCGTCCCGAGCGAGTGCTCGAAGCGGGTATGGTTCGCCCCGGGGTAGACGAGGTTTGCAAAGCCGAGCTGGGAGATGTGGCGGAGCCGCTGGACGACCTCCGAGTCGAGCAGCCGGAGCGCGAGCGCGTCCGCCTCGACGTAGCCGTGGACCGGATCTTTGATGATCTTCATCCGTTCTGTTAAGATTCTTGGGAGAGGGGTGATAAATGTATGGAGGAATGATCACCTTCCTTTCCGCCACCCCGGGCTCCCTCCCGTTCATCCAGGGCGTCCGGCAGATCCTCTACGACACCGAGATTGCCGTCGTCGCGTCCACCGCCGGGGACTGCCGGATCTCGGGGGGCCACGTGGCCCCCGAGGTCGATGCAGCCCTCTTCCTCTTTGCCGGCATCCTCGATACCAACCGGTGGTGGGGGATCAAGGGTGACACCTACGCCACCCATAACTACCTCCTGAAGGTGGCGGGGGGCGAGCCCTTCCCGATCGGCGACCGCGCCCGGGCCGTCCAGATCGCCCGGGCGGCGCTCCTCGATGCCGGCCTGACCCTGACGGAGGCGGTTCGGGCGCAGTCCTCCTCGCTCAAGATCGGGGCGACCGTCCTCCCGGTGACCGACGAAGAGTGCGGCCTCCTCATCGACACCGGGACCGAACGCCTCCCGCTCCTCACCTACCTGATGACCGCTCCGTCCGATACCGAGGTGCGGGAGATCGTCTCTGCCGCACCCGCCCCTCCGGCGGTCACGGACGAGGTGCGGGCGGTGATCGAGGGAAGCGACGCCGTCGTGATCGGACCCTCAAGCCCGGCCGCAAGCGTCCTTCCAATCCTCGAGTGCGCCGGGATGCGGGACCTCCTCCGCGACCGGTTCGTCGTCGCAGTCTCGCCGTTCCGCGGGGGCGTCGCGCCGGACCCGAAGGACGCCGCGCTCATGTATGCCGCCGGAGAGAAACCGACCTCCCCGGGGGTCTCCCGGCTCTACGGGGATATCGTCGACGTCTTTGTCCAGGACCGCCACGACCCCGACGAGGTCCCCGGCTCGCTCCGGCTGGAGACCAGCCTCCTGCACCGCCGGCAGGCCGAGTCACTCGCCTGGGACGTCATGGCGGTCATACGGCACGCGGTTTCATGAACCGGCGGGTCTATAGCGCACACGCGATTGGAAACAATCATATAAGGATGGACCTGATACGCTAATTATCCAATGATTACCTTCCTCTCAGGCGGGACCGGGACCCCAAAGCTCCTCCGCGGAATGCGCGAGCTGCTGGAGGAGCGGGAGATCGCGGTCGTCGTCAACACGGCCGAGGATATGTGGTTCTCGGGCAACCACCTCTCTCCCGACGTCGATACGGTCATGTACCTCTTTGCGGGCATCCTCGACACCAGCAAGTGGTGGGGAATCCACGGCGACACCTTCATCACTCACGACCTTCTCAAAAGACTCGGCATCAACGAGTTCATCGCCGTCGGTGACCAGGACCGGGCGATCCACGTCGCACGGGGTGAGATGCTCCGGAACGGAATAAGCCTCACCGAGGCGACGAAGGCCCTCTGCAAGACCCTGGCCGTCCAGGCAACGGTTCTTCCCATGACCGACTCCCCCGTGACGACCTACGTCCGCACGAAGATGGGCGAGATGCACTTCCAGGAGTACTGGGTGAAGCACCGGGGGGATGTGGCGATCGACGGCGTCGTCCGCAGGTTCAGCGAGCCCCCGGTCGCGACAGAAGAGGTTATCGAGGCGATTGAGAGAAGCGATGCCGTGGTGGTCGGGCCGAGCAACCCGGTCACGAGCATCTCCCCAATCCTCGAGTGCGCCGGTGTGAGGGAGGCGCTCCGCCGGCAGCGTGTCATCGCGGTAAGCCCCTTCATCGGCGATGCGCCGGTCAGCGGCCCGGCGGCGGCTCTGATGCGTGCGTTTGGAAAGGAGGCCTCCTCCGCCGGGACCTGCAGTCTCTATGAGGACTTCGTGGATGTCTTCATCCAGGATATCCGGGATCCGGTCGCGATCGAGGGGGCTCTGCGCCTCGATACCCTCATGGTCAACCGGGGCAAGAGCCTCGATCTCGCTAAAAATATCCTCTCTTTGATTTACGGGTGCTAGATCCTTCACCCACTCTTCTGCTTTTTGCGGTAGTCTTCTATCGCGGCGTGGAGCGCCTCTGCCGCGAGGTTCGAGCAGTGCATCTTCCGGGGCGGCAGCCCATCGAGTTCGCTCGCCACGTCGTCGCGGGTGATCTTCATCGCTTCGTCGAGCGTCTTCCCTTTGGCCATGTCGGTCACCATGCTGCTCGTGGCGATTGCCGATCCACACCCGAACGTCCGGAACTTGATATCCTCGATGACGTCGTCCTTGACCTTGATGAAGATCTCCATGATGTCCCCGCAGACCGGGTTGCCGACCTTGCCGTAGCCGTCCGGGTTCTCAATCACCCCGACGTTGTGCGGATTCATGAAGTGCTCCATCACCTTCTGGCTGTATCCGATCTGTTCTGCCATAGTGTTACCGTCCTATAGCGGTGTAACAACCTGTAGGAGTTTAACTGTTTCTCTGGCGGCCTCGGCGATCCGGGGCACCTCGTCCGACCCATTGCCGCGCCCGGGTGTTGGGTCGTGATAGTGCCCCGGATCCTCTGGAATCCTCCCTAAAACGTAATGACTGCATCGGCATCGATGGCGAGGTCGTTTAGGGTAAGGGAACCGACGACCCGCCCCTCCTCGATGAAGTCCCCTCGCTCGAGGCCGAGAGTCTCGGTGCTCTGCTCGCAGATGTAGATCTTTGCTCCCGCGGCGATCGCCTGGTCCCTCATCTCAGAGAGTTTCGGGAAGTTGCCGGCCTGGATCTCCTCCGCCGCCCCTCTCTTGACGACCGTCACCCCTTTGATCATGAAGAAGATGTCCACGTCCACGCCCATTGCTCGCGCCGCGGTAGCGAGAACGAACGGCGCATACAGCCTCTCGGGAGTGTCGATACCGCTGGTCTGGATATAGAGTATCCGTGCCATACATCAAACTCCTGCCCGGATGGAACGGAGGCCCCCTCCCCGGCCGCTCTCTCACGGCTCATCTGCTCGGCCGGCGCCTGTCAGCCACGCAAGCCTCCAGTCTCCATCCGATCACTTCGCTTCTACAGGCGCCACCCTCCCCTTGCGCAGGATGATGGTCGTAACACCCGAGGTGACATGCTCCTCCTCGATCGTATGTCCGCTCTCACCGGCCCAGTTCCGAACCATCTCGACAAGATCGGGTTTATCGGTCGTTACCTGCAGGATCTGCCCCTCGTTGAGCGCCTTCATCTCCGTCTCGATCGAGAGCATGGGCGACTGGCAGATGCCAACGCAGCTGACTGTCTTATCCGCATACATCATCCCTATCACCTACTTCATCTTCCGGATGCAGAACCTCATGACTCCGTCAACCTTTTCGAACTTCACGATCTCGTGACCCATCCGGTCTGCCCAGCGCCGGATGTCCTCCTCTGCGGCAGGGTCGTCCGCCTTGACCATGAGCACCTCTCCGACGTCGAGTTTCTCGATGGCCTCTTTTGTCATCGTGACCGGCATGGGACAGTAGAGCCCGATACAGTCCACGACCGCCATGGGTTTATTCTCCAATTCCATCTCTGTACCTTCCTTTGGGGTGCGCGTGTGGGAATCCGAGCATCGTAGCGCGTCATGGGCAGACTCCCGGCCGCACCGGATCATGTACCGATGGCATATATGCGTTTCTCTGACAAACGTCCGGTACGAAAAACCGCATAGATCGGCCATGATTGCCGGGGATTTGGAGAATCCCCCGCTGTCTCGCCTCGATTAGGGGATCCGTTTGCAGGGTGACGACGGGTACCTGGAAACCCTGTTCTTTTGGTCTATCGGTAGTCCCCTCCCCCTCAGTTGAGCATGACTAAATATCCATTTTTAACGCGCTTTTTTCTAATTTGGTGGTATATTCGGGGGCTATTCCTAAAAATAGGAAAAATTTTGCCCCATTATTAAATTTATGGCTGTTATAACCGAAAACATTAAAAAATCAAGTGATAGATGATCTCTAATGTTTGTTCCGACCAAGTGTTTCTTTACAAAAGGTGTGGGGATCCACAAAGACAAACTGGCATCGTTTGAACTGGCCCTCAGGCAGGCAGGCATCGAGAAATACAATCTTGTTTACGTCTCGAGTATCTTTCCCCCGAACTGTCAGCTGATATCGAAGGAGGAAGGCTTAAAGGAACTCTCTCCGGGCAGCATCGTCTACGTCGTCATGGCCCGGAATGAGACCAATGAACCGAGCCGGCTTGTCTCTGCCGCCATCGGACATGCAATGCCCAAGGAGAGCGACGCCTACGGCTACCTTTCCGAGCACCATGCCTTCGGAGAGACCGCGGAAGTGTCGGGCGAGTACGCCGAGGACCTTGCGGCGACAATGCTCGCGACAACGCTCGGCATCGAGTTCGATCCCGACCAGGCATGGCAGGAACGCGAGCAGATCTACAAGGCGAGCGGACGGATTATAAGCACGACGCATATCTGTCAGGCGGCGGAAGGGGATATGTGCGGCCGCTGGACCACGGTCATTGCTGCGGCGGTCTTCCTGTAAGTCCACACCACCCCGGGCGGCCGCCCTCTTTTCCCGCGGCCGTCCGGGTCCAACCATATCAACCCCTCTTGGCGGAGCGTTCCTCCGGGCTGGAGCGCAAGACAAAATACCTCCCGGGGCCCACACTGTATCCAGGTTTTTCACATGCGTCAACCAATACAGGCCGTAACCCCCAAGACCGAATATGCTGAGGTCATTGGATGGGTGCACGAGGTCCGCGACCTCGGTGGACTTGCGTTCTTTGTTATTCGTGATAGATCCGGCATCATCCAGGTGACTATCCCGAAGAAGAAGGTCACGGCTGAGGTTCTTGAGACTGTCCGGAACATCTCAAGAGAATCCGTGGTCCGGGTCCGTGGCCAGGTAAAGGCGATCGAGAAAGCACCCGGCGGACGCGAGATCGTCCCCGAAGAACTTGAGATCATCAGCCTTGCGGAGAGCCCGCTCCCGCTCGACGTCGCCGAGAAGGTCCCGGCCGAGCTCGATACTAGGCTTGACTCCCGGTTCCTGGACGCGAGAAAACCGCGTGTCCGCGCCATCTTCTTCATCCGCTCTGCGGTGACCTGCGCCGCGACCGCGTTCCTTGCCTCACGGGGCTGCATCAATATCACCACCCCGAAGATCGTCGCCGCCGCGACCGAGGGCGGTACCGAGCTCTTCCCGATCGCCTACTTCGAGAAAGAGGCCTTCATGAACCAGAGCCCGCAGCTCTATAAGCAGATGATGATGGCTGCCGGGTTTGAGAGCGTCTTTGAGATCGGTCCCATCTTCCGGGCCGAGGAGCACAATACCGTCCGCCACCTCAATGAGGCGACGAGCCTCGATGTCGAGGTCTCGTTTGCGGACCACAACGACGTCATGGAACTCCTGGAAGACCTGATCATCCACGTCTACGAGACGGTCGCAAAGACCTGCAGCAACGAACTCGCGGAGCTCGGGATCGAACTTGCGGTTCCGAAGAAGCCGTTCCCCCGGATCCCGTATATCGAGGCGATCGAGATCGCAAACCGCACCATCGAGGAGAAGATTGCCTTCGGCGGTGACCTCTCCCCGGCGGCCGAGCGGGCGGTCGGCGATGCGGTCGGGACGCACTACTTCATCGTCGATTGGCCGACCGATACCAGGCCCTACTATGCGATGCCCTACCCGGACAGGCCTGAGTTCTGCAAGGCCTTCGACCTGATGCACCCCAGGATGGAACTTGCCTCCGGTGCCCAGCGTATCCACGACTATAACCTCCTGGTGGAGCGGATCCGCGCAAAGGGCCTCTCCCCCGAGAGTTTCGAGTTCTACCTAAAGACGTTCCGCTACGGGATGCCTCCGCACGCCGGATGGGGCCTCGGCATCGAGCGTCTCGTGATGACGATGCTCGATCTCGGAAACATCCGCGAGGCGGTGCTCTTCCCGCGCGACCGACACAGACTGACCCCATGACCCTGACGAGCGTGCGTCTCCCGACCACCGTGGTCGGGAGCTACCCGGTGGTGAAAGGCTCGGGGCTTTTTGCCCGCATGAACCCGCTCAAGCATGCGGTGGAGGTAGCGGTCGCCGACCAGATCAGTGCCGGGATCGATATCATCTCCGACGGCCAGGTCCGGGGCGACATGATCCGGGCCTTCACCTCCCACCTCCCCGGTATCCGGGGGTCTTCGGTCGTCGGAAAGGTCCAGCCGGCACAGCGTCCCATAACGCTCGCGGACACAAAGTACGCCCTCTCCCGGCACCCGAAGGTGAAGGGGATCCTCACCGGTCCGAGCACGCTTGCACACGGTCTTGCCATCGAGACGTCGTTCTACCGGAACAAGGAAGAACTGGTCCTCGATCTTGCTCAGGCGCTCGCAGTCGAGGCGAGACACCTCCAGGACGCCGGGGTTGCCCTCATCCAGGTCGATGAGCCCATCTTCTCGACGGGGGCGGCAAACATCGCCGTCGGCCGGGAGGCGGTGAACGCGATCGCCGGGGTGCTGCGCACTCCCGTCTGTCTCCACGTCTGCGGGAACCTCGAGACTGTCATCGATGATATTCTCAGAACAAACGTCGCCATATTCGATTTTGAGTTCGCAAACAACCCCGGAAATCTCGAGGTGCTCTCGGAGAAGGATCTCCGGGGCCGGATGGTCGGCTATGGGTGCGTCGACTCGGCAGATCCGGGGATCGAGAGTATTGAAGCGATCAAAAAGAGGATCGAGGCCGGGGTCGATATCTTCTCGCCGGAGGCGATGCTCCTTGATCCTGACTGCGGTATGCGGATGCGGACGCGGGATGAGGCGTTCGGCAAACTGAAGAATATGGTCGCTGCGGCGAAACTTGTCCGGGCCGAGTATACGGACTAGGCCGCCGGCGTCCCTCTCCCGGATGTCGCGCCAAAAAGAGTATTCTCCTTAAACCACCCTGCTCGTCGTCGAGAGTTCAAGCCCCTTTGCTATGATATGGTAGGGGATCACCCGCTGCGGCACCTCCCCGCCTTTGAGTTTCTCGACGGCGAGCGTCCGCTCGACCTCGTTGCCGTGGATCTCGTGTCTGAGAACGATGAAGACGTCGGCGGCGCGCATCATTCGCGCCTCCTCGAGGGGCGTGTGGTGGTTGGTGTAGAGGAGGTAGACGATGTTTGCCCCTCTATCGATGATCCCGCGAGTATCCTCGAGGACGAACCTCGTGGCCGCATCAATCCCCCAGGCGGTGATCAGTGTGGAGAGAGAGTCCACGACAATCCTCTCCCCCTGCATGGCTCCGGCGAGCGCCGCGGCATCCATCCCCCGTGCGTCGGTCATGCCCTCCTCGGGCACGGCATCGAGCATCAGGTAGGTGCCTCCCTCCTCTCCCGCCTGCCAGAACTGTTGCGCCAGGAGTTCGAGACCGCTTAGTGGGGATCCGGAGATGATGATGCGGGTGCCTGACGGGACCCCCCCGTTGAGCACAAGATCCAGGCCTGCGATTCCTGTAGAGCGCTTTATGATTTCTGCCAAATCGTTACCCCGGAGAACTCCTCCAGCGTATCTATATGCCGCCTTCTCCTTAAAATACTACCCCCGGGACGTGATTCAGCACGCGCCGCCGGTGTTGCAGTATTCCTCCCGGAGACGCTTTCGGAGGAGTTTCCACCCGTTCACCCGGGGGATCTCGTCGACAAGGATGACCCGGCGGGGGACCTTGTAGCCTGCAAGGCGTTCGCGGGCGAAGGCTATGATCTCTTCGGGTGAGATGCCATTTCCGGCAGGGACCACCACCGCCACCGGCACCTCTCCCCGATGCTCGTCGCTGCACCCGAATACCGCCACGTCGCGGATGCCCGGGTGCTGGACCAGGACGTCTTCCACCTCGGTCGGGTAGACCTTCCAGCCCGACATGACGATCATGTCCTTCTTGCGGTCGGTGATATACAGCATGCCCGCTTCGTCCAGGTGGCCGATATCGCCGGTCAGGAACCAGCCGTCGGGGAGGAAGGCCGCGGCGGTCTCTTCCGGCATCTGCCAGTAGCCGAGCGCCACCCCCGGCCCCCGGAGCGCGATCTCGCCGTCAACGCCTACGCCCAGTTCCCGGCTTGGATCGTTTACATCGACGATCTTCACCTCCGAGAACCCGACCGGGGTGCCGACACTCTTATACTCGTCCGCAGTCGCGTAGTGTTCGGGACGGATGGCGGTCCCGGTTCCGACGACGACCGTCTCCGAGAGGCCGTAGGCGTTGACGATGGGTATGCCGAACCGCTTGTGGAACGGTTTCCAGACCCCGGGGGTCAGGGGGCCGCCGCCGCTGATCATCACCCGGGCGGTGGCGAGGGCCGCCTCGGTCCCCGGCGGGGTCTGGATGAGGGAGTGGATCACCGGCGGCATTCCGGCGACGACTGTGGCCCGGTATTCCCTTGCGAGTTCGAGGTAGCGGTCGAGGTCGAACCGCTCCATAATGACGTACGTCCCGCCGGCCCGGAGGGTGGCGATCCCCCAGCTGATGCCGACGTGGCCCATGGGGTAGATCCCGAGGTAGATGTCGTCCTCGGTGAGCCGCAGGACATCCCGCTCGGCATCCATCGCCGCGATCCAGTTCCCGTGGGTGAGCATCGCGCCCTTCGGTTTGCCGGTGGTGCCGCTCGTGTACTGGATCTGGCAGAGGTCGTCGAACCGGCAGTGGGCGGCCCGGAGGCACGGTTCAGCACCAAGGAGGTCGGTCCATGGGACAGCGCCCGCAGCCTCTCCGCCGACGGAGATGACGTTTCGGAGCATCGGTGCCTGATCCCGGATCCGCTCGACGAGGGCCGCACCCTCCACGTCGGTGATGACGGCGGCGGCCCCCGCGTTATGGATGGCATAGAGGACCTCGCCCTCGCGGTAGACCCGGTTCGTCGGGACCGCGACGGCCCCGATCCGCCAGAGGGCAAGGTAGGCGATGAGGTATTCCGGCGAACTGTCCAGATAGATGCAGACCCGCTCCCCGTGTTCGATGCCGAGCGCGAGGAGCCCGCCGGCAACCCGGGCGACCCGGTCCCGGAGGTCGGATCGGGTATAAGACTCCTTCCGGGAGGGGACGATGAGAGCGATTTTATCGGGGTTACAGGCGTTGGCATCGAGGAATGTGGTACAGTTCGGCATGTGGATACTCCGTGTTGCAGGGTTGAACTTCGGTGTATATACTTGTCCATAACGGTGTAAATAGGTTGCCCAAGGGGAGGTTTGCGATCATGGGTCGCCACCGGAATAAGGGTGAGGAGGCCCCTCTGCCCGCAATTATCCCAATATCAAGGACGGATCGCCGCAAAAAAAAGAGTTTTGATCTTTCGGTTACTGGTATTCCAGCGGCTGCGTCTCTTTCGGCAGCCCGCCCTTGAAATGCTGCTGGATCTTCTGGTAATACTGCCGGAGCCGATCGTTCATCGTCGCGTGCACCCTCTCCCGTGCCCGCTCGAAGTGCGCCTGGTTCACGAGGGGGGCCCCTTCCCGCATGGCAAGCATGGCCGCCTCTCTGCCGAGCGCCTCGAGGTCCGAGCCGACGAACCCCTCGGCATCGGCCGCGACCTTTCGCAGGAGCTGGGTCCGGGCGGGGTCGTCGATGGTAATCTTCTGCTCGGCGAGGAGGTCGACGATCTTCTTCCTCCTTACGTGGCGGGAGAGCCCTTCTTCTCCCTCGCTTGCCGCAATCGCGGCACGCTGGGTCCTGAAGTCCTCAAGGCTCGCCTGGCGGTTGGTCCCGACGGCCAGGATCAGATCCTCGATCTCGTTCTCCGAGAGCCCCTCCGTCATGGCCACGAGGTCCTCGATCACGGAGCCCTCGATCGGCATGTAGCGGGTGTGAATCCCGAGGATCTTCTCCCGATCATCCCGGCTGGGCTCGCCGATATAGACGAGCCGGTCGAACCTCCCCGGCCGCAGAAGCGCCGGGTCGACCATATCCGGCCGGTTCGTTGCGCCCATCACCACCACGCCGCGGAGTTCCTCAAGACCGTCGATCTCGGTCAGGATCTGGTTTAAGACGCTCTCGATCACGTGCGACTCGGTGCCGGCGCCGCGGGCGGTGGCAAGAGCGTCCAGTTCATCGAAGAAGATGATCGACGGGGCCACCTGTCGGGCCTTCTTGAAGACCTCGCGGACGGCACGCTCGCTCTCGCCGACCCACTTCGAGAGGAGTTCGGGTCCTTTGACCGGCACGAAGTTCGCCCCGCTCTCGCTTGCGACTGCCTTTGCAATGAGGGTCTTTCCTGTTCCCGGCGGCCCGTAGAGGAGGACACCCTTCGGCGGCTCGATGCCGAGTTCCTCGAACCGCTCGCGGCGGGTGAGCGGATACTCGACCGCTTCGCGGATATCCTGCTTTGCCTCTTCAAGTCCGCCCACATCTTCCCACGATATGTGCGGGACCTCAAGGAGGATCTCACGCATGGCGCTCGGGCCTACGTCACGGAGGGCGTCGCGGAAGTCTTTCCCCTGCACCTCCATCTTCTCGAGGATCTCCGGCGGGATCTCCTCGGCCTCCATATCGATCTCGGGGAGGTAACGCCGCAACGCCTTGATCGCTGCCTCACGGGCGAGGGCGGCAAGGTCCGCACCGACGAACCCGTGGGTCTGCTGGGCGATTGAAGAGATCACCACGTCGTCCGCAAGCGGCATACCGCGAGTGTGGATCTGGAGCACCTGAACCCGGTCGTCCTCCGAGGGGACCCCGATCTCGATCTCGCGGTCGAACCGTCCGGGACGCCGGAGGGCCGGGTCGATGGCGTCAAGCCGGTTGGTGGCGCCGATCACCACGACCTGTCCCCGTTCCTCAAGCCCGTCCATCATCGTCAGGAGCTGGGCCACGACACGCCGTTCGACCTCTCCGGTCACCTCTTCACGTCGGGGTGCGATCGAGTCGAGCTCGTCGATGAAGATGATGGCAGGAGCATGCTGCCGGGCGTCCTCAAAGACCTCGCGGAGCCGCTGCTCGCTCTCGCCGTAGTACTTCGAGATGACCTCGGGCCCCGCAATCGAGATGAAGTGGGCACCGCTCTCGCTTGCGACCGCTTTTGCGATGAGGGTCTTTCCCGTTCCGGGCGGTCCGTAGAGGAGAACACCCTTCGGGGGCTCGATGCCGAGCTTACGGAAGATCTCGGGATGCCGCATGGGCAGTTCGATCGCCTCACGGACGCGCTGCAACTCGTCCTTTAAGCCGCCGATATCCTCGTAGCTGATCCGTTTCACGCCCTCAAACCCGGCAGCAGGTTTGTCGGAGAACTCGATCTTCGTGTTCTTGGTGATGATCACGGCGTTCTCCGGCTCGACCACCACGGCCTTGAATGCAACCAGCTGGGGCTGCATGAACGGGAGCCCGGCCTGGATCGGCACGGAGTCGTTCTTGACGATCGGGAAGTCGATCAGCTTGTTGACGACGCTGCTGTAGTTGATGGGAAGCTGCTTTGGGAGGTCCTCAGGAGGTGCAAGCACGACCCGTTTCGCCTCGACCTCTTCGTCCAGCGTTTTTACCTTTACGCGGTCTCCGATGCTAGCACCGGTGTTGAGCCGTGTAAAATTATCGATGCGGACCTTACCCTGGTGCCAGTCGTTCACCATGGCACGCCAGACTTTGGCCACAGTGCGACGCTTACCCTCAATAGCGACGAGGTCTCCGGGGCTGAGCCGGAGCTGCAGCATGGTGTCTGGGTCAAGACGTGCCTTGCCCGCCCCCTGATCCTCCGGATACGCGCTATCCACCTTCAAGTATATCTCGGGCATTACCTCTAGTTCTTATATTTCGGGGATTTATAAGTACTGGAGGCGCATGAAAGTACTTCTCTTCGACCCGTTCAACGGAGCCGCGGGCGACATGATCATCGGTTCTCTCCTCGATCTGGGGGCGGACGAGGGGTTTGTTCGGGCGGCGATGCGCTCCGTCGTCGGAGAGCCGACAATCGAGCGGGTGGACCGCTCCGGTATCCAGGCCATCCAGGTGAGGACGAACGCACCGGTGCAGCATCGATCGCTTGACGAGGTGCTCGATATCGTGGCAGGAAGCGACGCCCCTGCGGCCGCACGCGAGATGGCCCGCCGGGTCTTCCTCCGGATACACCGGGCCGAGGAGAGCATCCACGGAGAGGGCGCGCACTTTCATGAGGTGGGTGCGGACGACGCGATCGCCGATGTTCTCGGGGCCTGCACCGCACTCCACTCCCTCGGCGTCGAGAAGGTCGCCGTTCACCCGGTGGCCCTCGGCCGGGGTTTTGCGGTAGGTGCACACGGGACCTTCCCCATTCCGGCCCCTGCAACCGTGGCCATCCTCGCGGAGTCCAATCTCGCGACCGTTCCGGGGAACGAGGAGCGTGAACTCTGCACCCCGACGGGGGCCGCACTCCTTGCCGAATTCTCGACGACCCGGTCACAGGATCTCGGCCCTGCGGCAATCCGGGCGGTCGGCTACGGGGCGGGGAGCAGGAACCCCCCGGGGAGGCCCAACGTCCTGCGCTCGATGATCCTTGAGACGGAGGAAAAGGGCCACGGCGACCGGGTGGATATTCTCGAGACGAACGTGGACGACGTCACCGGGGAGGCCCTCGCCTATACGCTCGGCCGTCTGATGGAGGAGGGGGCTAGGGATGCAAGCGCAAGCCCCATCGTGATGAAGAAGGGCCGGAGCGGACACCTCGTCCGTGTCATCTGCCGTCCCGAAGCGACCGATCGCCTCGTCGGCGTGATGGCCGCAGAACTAGGGACGCTCGGGATACGCTGCATACCGATGGTTCACCGCTCCGTCGCCGAGCGGACCGTCGAGCGAATCACGGTCAGCTTGCGCGGGCAAGAGATCGCGGTAGACGTCAAGTGCGGTTGGTCGGGAGGAAAGATCACCTCCTTCAAGGCGGAGTACGAGCAGGCGGCAGCATACGCGAGGGATCTCGGGATTCCGCTCCGGGAGGTCACGGGAACGGTTGAGGCGGCTGCACGCCGGATCTTTCTCGAGCGGGGTGTGCTTGACCCATGAAGTCCGAGCGTGTCAGCACGGGGTGCCGGCCCCTCGACGACCTGCTGGGCGGCGGGCTCGAGCGGCGGGCCATCACCCAGATCTACGGCGAACCGGCGAGCGGAAAGAGCACCCTCTGTCAGATGGCCACGGTGGCCTCTCTCCGGGCCGGGAACTCGGTCGTCTACATCGATACTGAGGGGTTCTCGGTCGAGCGCTTCTCGCAGATTGCCGGAGCGGATGCAGGGACACTTGCGGACCGGCTCTACCTCTTTGAACCGTTCGATTTTGCCCAGCAGGGGGTGATGATCGCCGATGCGGAAGGGCTGCTCAAGAGAGACGGTCACGCCCCCGTCGACCTCATCGTGATGGACTCGGCGACCGCACTCTACCGGACCGAGCTCGATCTTGGGCGGGAAGCACTGCGCAAACTCCTGCGCCATATCATAAAACTCCTCGGGCTTGCGAAGAAGTACGATATCCCGGTCCTGATCACCAACCAGATCTACGTGGACGTGGAGCGGGAACGGGTGGCGGGTCTTGGGGGGACGGCGCTTGAGCACATCTCAAAGGCCATCGTGAAGCTCGAGAAGAAGGATGGTTCCCGGCGGGCGATGCTTGCAAAGCACCGGTCCCGGCCGGAAGGGCTCTCGTTCGATTTTGTGATCACCGAAGACGGGATCAGAACGATATAACGCCGGTAAAGACCGTCTCGGCGGGGCCTTCCATCGTGACGGTCTCGCCAAACCGGATGACGAGCGGGCCGCCTTTTGTCTCGACCCGCACCGTATCACCGGTCTTTCCGAGGTGGCGGGCGACGGCGGCGGACGCCGTGGCCCCTGTCCCGCAGCTGAACGTCTCGTCCTCGACGCCGCGCTCGAACGTCCGGATCCGGAGCGAGCCGTCGCCCGCCTCTTCGACGAAGTTGACGTTCGCACCCTCAGGGAAGGTGGGGTGGTTCCGGATGACCGGGCCGACGGCGGCGATATCGACGGCGCCGATCTCCTTTACAAAGATGACGGCGTGGGGGACGCCGGTGTTTGCGGCATACACGGTGAAGTTCAGGATCTCCTCTTTATATTCGCCGTCCCCGACGGCGGGGATGGCGCTCCGCTCGAAGGCCGGCGTCGGCATCGTGATCGTCGCCGTGAACTCGTCGTCGGTATAACCCATTTTCACCGGGACTATCCCGGCCCCGGTCTCGACCGAGCAGGACTCTTTGACGTAGCCGGCATCGTAGGCGTACTTCGCGAGGCACCGGATGCCGTTCCCGCACATCGCGGCCTCGCTCTCGTCGGGCTGAAAGAGCCGCATCCTGATATCGGCGGCATCGGATGCCTGGAGGAAGAGGACGCCGTCCCCGCCGATGCCGAACCTGCGGTCGCAGAAGAGCGCTGCAAACGCTCCCTTCATCTCCTCGGGGATGGCTTCCTGTTCGAATTCGTCAATCAGAATAAAGTCGTTGCCGTTTCCCTGCAGTTTGGTAAATCCGATCTCCATCTCCATAGTGTAGCCTCTCTATTGTAGGTATTGGGAGCGGCGGGTGATAAACGGTGGTGCCCGGGTGGAGGATGGGGGATCTTTGAGATGGTCCTCTGCCTTCCCGGCATGAGTGCATCTACGATGTCGGAACAGATGATCGGTTCCTACTCCTCCATGTGCCTCTCGGATATAATGAAACAGCGGACAGCAGAATCAACCCGGAGACCAGGTAACGGATGCCTCTTGCATGGGGCATTCCACAGACCGAAGGTAGCAGGAGAGGTCGAAGGCAAAAAGGGGGACGGCGATGATCAGGCCGATCTTCCAGAACCATCCACCGATGCTGCAATCGCCACCATCTCATCCATCTCCTGTGTGCCGGAAAGGCAGTATGCATAGCGGCTATCACTCCAACGAAGCATGTTTTCCCCATCTCCGGGAGTAAACGTTCCGTTTGTCCCGTCGATCGTCACCCCAACAGAACCTGTGGTTTTCTGCCCCGGGCAGGGGTTGCCCGGGACAGGCACCTGCGTGATACGAAGTTCATCCTCGCCTTTCGCGTAGATCAAGGATATTCGGTTGTCCGGTTCGCCATGCTGTAATGCATACGAAAAAGAGTAGCCACCTGGCAGATACGATGGTACCGGGAGATCCGTACCAAACTTTTCATGCGCCTCTTTTAGCGTATACACGATGACGGGTGTTATCGCAAGTGGTGGAGCGGTTGGATCGGTTGTAGGGCCGATAATAGATCCGTTGCTGCCGGAATCGGATTTTTGAGGCTCTTCCCCGTAATCGAGGCATCCTGCAGCAACCAATCCCACAACCAGTAGTACAAAGGTTACTAGAGTAAGCATTTTTGGGTTCATGTCAACTCCTCTTGCAGTTACTGGAATCCTCCATGCGTATCCAGAGTTTTGCAC
>NZ_LFRO01000101.1:0-3982 GCF_001512385.1 Methanoculleus sp. DTU007
AGACCAGCCGGAAAGAGTCCTGATCGCAGGCCGATCACCCTGGGGCAAGTAACCCGGCCGGACAAAGCAGGCCTCGCCAGAGGGTCTGTGCATAATCTTCGCCGTCGAAGAGTGGAGACTTTGGCGGGGAGCACATGATCCATGCCCGGCGAATGCGCCCCGATGACGTAGAACGATTACTGCTTTTTAGATCATGAGGCGAGACGCAAGAGCCGTAGGTATAACAGAATTTTTGAGTAAAAGTGAGGACGCCGCCAACAGGACTCGAACCTGTGACATGCTGGTTAACAGCCAGCCACTCTACCAACTGAGTTATGGCGGCACCGTAACAAGTGCTCTATAATGTCTTCCCTGAATTGTATTAAATATTACGGGAGTTTTCCCGCTTGATGGTCTCAAGGAGAGCGATCAGTTCATCAACCTCGCCCTCGAGGGAGGCAAGGAGGTCGGCCGCAAGCGGTGTCGCCACCGCGCCGGCCGATGAGGCACGGATATATCCATCCTGCTCGAGGATCCGTAGCGAATAACGGACCCGGTGGTAAGGGAGGCCAAGGATCTCGGAGAGTTTCATGATCCCGATAGGCTGGTGCTCCACGACCGCCCGGATCACCTCGAGGTGCCGTGATACAAGTTCAATCTCGGACTTGAGTTTTGACAGCATATCCGTCATATTCCAGATTCACATGCATTACGGCTGCTCGTGCAGCCAGGCCTTCGTCTGGAGATACCGCTTCCGGAACGGTATGGACACGGCCACCCCGGTAGCGAGGAGGAGGAGCCCGACAACAAGCCAGAGGGTTCCTTCGGGCGCGAACCGGAAGAGGATAAAGACGGCCATGGCAAAGCAGAGGATGATGATGTTCAGCATGACCGTCAGTACTATAAACTTGGCTTTGAAGACCTGCTTTGTTGCCTCATCCATTATTCATACTTGAACGCGGGGGTAAAAGTACTTGTGGTTTCAACGGAAGAGATGGTAGAATGAATGGACTGGATCTGGCTCTCCGGGATGCCGGAGCAGCGGCATACGCTGCCTATGGCTCATCTGCAGATGCCAACGTGCGCTATCTAACCCGATTCCGCACCACCGACCCCGTGGTCTATATTCAGAGGATGGACGAGCGCGGGATGATCGTCGTCCCGCAGATGGAGCACGAACGGGCGGTCAGGGAATCTCCTGCAGCGGTCGTCACCCGCGCCGATGCAGGATACCTCGAGTACATCAAGGCCGGAGAGTCGCGCTGGCGGGCGACGGCCCATATGATCGCAGATCTCGCCGCGGGCCCCATCCTCGTCCCTGCAAACTTCCCCCTTGCCCTCGCCCGGGAACTCGAGTCGTTCCACCCGGTCATCCTCGACGAGAAGGGTGCCGTCGAGAGGATGAGAGCGGTCAAGACTCCCGAGGAGATCGAACAGATCCGCTCGGTCCAGCGGGCCGCTGAAGCGGCGATGGAGCGGGGGATCGCGCTCATCCGGACCGCTGTCCAAAAGAACGGCGTCCTCCACCGGGACGGCCGGCCGCTCACCTCGGAAGCCGTCCGCACGGAGATGCACACAGTTCTCCTCGCCCACGGATGCCGGGGGGTCGACACCATCGTCTCCTGCGGCCCGGATACCGCCCTCCCGCACAACGAAGGCTTCGGGGCGCTCCTTGCAGACGAGCCTATCGTCATCGACATCTTCCCCCAGAACGAACAGAGCGGCTACCACGCCGACATGACCC
The DNA here is from genome assembly GCF_001512385.1 of Methanoculleus sp. DTU007. NCBI lineage: Archaea > Methanobacteriati > Methanobacteriota > Methanomicrobia > Methanomicrobiales > Methanomicrobiaceae > Methanoculleus > Methanoculleus sp. DTU007. Next base: position 1,724 of record NZ_LFRO01000101.1, read on the forward strand.
GGACGGTCGTGAGAGGCGAGCCGTCCCCGGAGATCCGGGAGATGTTTGAGGCCGTCCGGGATGCAAAAGCCCTCAGTGCATCGATGATCCGGGCCGGAGCCGTCGGCGCCGACCTCTACCGCGCGACGGTCGAGTTCTTCCGCGACCGCGGCTACGAGAGCGATACGCGGGGGTTCATCCACAGCCTGGGGCACGGTGTAGGGCTAGAGGTGCACGAAGACCCGTCGCTCGGGCCGCAGGGAGAGGCTCTCGTCGCCGGGAACGTCGTCACCATCGAGCCGGGGCTTTACTACCCCGGGACCGGCGGCGTCCGCCTGGAGGATATGGGCGCGGTGACGGAGACCGGGTTTGACCGGTTCACCCAATACGAAGAGGAGCTCACGCTATGAGCATGGATGATGAAGTCTACGACGCCTACCATGAAGCGGGGGCGCTGGCAAACAAGTTACTCAACCGGGCCGCGAGTATGGTGAAGGAGGGGGCTAGCCTCCTTGAGATGGTCGAAGCGGTTGAAGCGATGGTGGTCGAGGAGGGAGCAATTCTCGCCTTCCCCTTAAATGTCTCCTTCAACGAGGCTGCAGCCCACGACACCGCCATGCCCGGCGACGAGAGGGTATTTTCCCGGGGAGACCTCGTCAAGGTCGACCTTGGTGTAGCGATCGATGGATACATCGCCGACACCGCCATGACCGTCGACCTCGGCGACCACGGAGCGCTCGTCGAGGCATCCCGGGCGGCCCTTGAAGCGGCGATCGCCGCCGTCCGCCCGGGGGTCGCAACCGGCGAACTCGGGGCCGCCATCCAGGCGGCGATCGAGGAGCGCGGTTATCAGTCGGTTGCAAACCTCACGGGCCACGGCCTCGACCACTACAACCTCCATGGAAGTCCCATGATCCCGAACGTCGCGATCTCCGGAGGTGTCGTCCTCGAGGAGGGAATGGTCTTTGCAATTGAACCGTTCGCCACCACAGGATCGGGACGGGTCCGCGAGGCACCGCGCGTGGAGATCTACCGACAGATCGCCGCCCGCCCGGCCCGCCTGCCTTCGGCAAGGCGGGTCCTCGAAGTAGCCCGGCCGCGCCGGGGCCTCCCGTTCTCCCGCCGCTGGATCCCGGGGGACAAGGTCGAGATTGGGCTGGCCACGCTCGTCCGGAACGGAATCCTCCACCCCTTCCCGGTGCTGCACGACGAGCCGGGCTCCTTCGTCTCGCAGGCGGAGCACACCGTGATCGTCACGGAAGATGGGTGCGAGGTCACAACCCGGTGAGTTACGCTTATTGATATCGCACACAAATATGATAGTTTACAGATATGACCGACGAGACAGGTACGCGTGACGTCCTCACCATCATAGAGGTCCTGCTCACCGCGGAGATATTCAATCGAAACGAGGAACTCGGCATCAACGATCTCAATCCACGCTGCCGCGAGTTCTTCGGCGCCGGGAGCAGCGGGAGCGCCGAGGTGAAGCGACCCCTGATCGTGAGCGAGGGTGCGATCAAGAGGGCCTTCGGCAGCCCGGACACTGTCTGCCAGACCGTCCGCCAGAACCCGTTCGTCGGCTACGATGAGTTCGGCCAGCGTCTGAGTCTGCCCTCGCTCGACGCGGCGGCAGGATGGTTCCTCAAGAAGGGCGGGGCAGAGAGGATCAGGGAGAACCCCGTCCTCGCGTATTACTACGAAGGAAAAGACGGCATCGACGTCCGATACCGGGACGTTCTGGCAAAGAACCCCCGGTTTGAAGATACAAAAGACTACATCGAGGGGAAGGTCTCCCGGATCATCGGCGAGAGCGAGGAGATGCGGGAGGCCCGCGATCTGATCATCATCAGCGCGCCGGATGAGGTCGAGTTCTCGCTCGATCGACTGGTCTGCACCCCGCGGCAGGAAGAGATCATCAGAAAGATCGCTGTCGCCCTCGAGAACAGGGAGTTTTTAAAAGAGCGCGGCATCTACGAGTTCGGCCGGCTCCTCTTCGTCGGACCGCCCGGCACCGGGAAGACCTCCCTTGCACTCGCGATGTCACGGGTGCTTCACATGCCGGTGCTCGAGGTCCGTCTTGCGATGGTCACCTCCCAGTACCTGGGGGAGACCTCAAAGAATATCGACCGGATCTTTGACCTTGCAAAGAAACTCGCTCCCTGCATCCTCTTCATCGATGAGTTCGACTTTGTCGCAAAGACCAGGGTCAGCGACGACCACGGCGCGATGAAGCGTGCGGTGAATATGCTCCTAAAGAACATCGACCAGATCAGTTTC
>NZ_LFRO01000063.1:0-1663 GCF_001512385.1 Methanoculleus sp. DTU007
ACCGGCGATCGCCCCGGAAAAGTCGAAGGCTCCGGCGGATCCGGGGATGGAGCCGGCACCTCTCCCGTCTGGTTGCAGATATCGACCGGGTGATGGATGTGGTTCTCCCCCGGATCGAGCGCGAGACCGGGCATACCTTCCGGGACCACGACGGGATCGTCCGCGTCCTTATGAGCCCCTCCACAGAACGGCTGTTTCTCGGGATCCTGGGCGATATTCCGGAAGACGCGCTCAACGTCCCGGCACGAGACCTTGCAATACTTGCGCACTCCCTCAAGGACGCACGAGCCCTCGCCATCATCGGCGACGTCACCCTGCAGTTGAAGGTCATGCACGGTGAGCACCCGATGAAGTTTGCCTCTCTCGCCGACCGGTGGGGACTGCATGAGAACCGGATCGGTCTTTCCAGCCATTACCGTCCGACGGGTGAGACCCTGATGCAGGAGAAAGAGGCCCTTGCGCGGGCCACTCTCGGCCTCATATACATCGAAGGAGGCGCCGATGCGTTGAGGGCGGCGGTACCGCTTCTTTCCTGATCCTCACGGCAGGTTGCCGTCCCCGCTGCACTCGCGCTGCCGCTCCTCGCTCATATCGATCAGGATCTCAAAGATCCGCCGGACGGAGATCGGGTCGATCCGGCTCTCGACGGCGTAGGTGAAGACCCGGTCGAGGACTACCTTCCGCTGTGGTCCGTCGTGAATGGGAAGGCCGTTCTCCTGCTTGATCCTGGCAATCTCTGCTGCAAGTCTCTGCCGTTCCGCAATCAGATCGATGATCTTCTCATCGACCTCGCGAATCTCATTCCTGACGGCATCAAGGGACATACTCCATGATTGGCCGCAGGCGGGGAATAAACCTGCGGGTTGACTTGAGAGAGCAGAAAAATATTATCGTCTTGGGATAAACCTGGTACCGAATGCTGGAACGAATACCGCTACGCGAGCGTCGGGACCTCCTGATCGCGTGGCTTGCCATATCGGTCGCCTTCACCCTGATCTATATCCGGGGCGGAGTGAGCCCGATCGGGCTCCTCTTCTTCTTCGTGATGTCTCTCGTCACGGTAGGGGTCGCCTTTGTCCTCCACGAACTCGCGCACAAGTTCGCCGCCATGCGTTACGGCTACTGGGCCGAGTTCAAGAAGGACAACCAGATGCTCCTCGTCGCCGTGGTGATGGCGGCGCTCGTCGGGATCGTCTTTGCGGCGCCGGGGGCGACGTATGTCTACGGGAACGCGACACGAAACGAGAACGGAAGGATATCGGCGGCAGGCCCGGTCACGAATCTCCTCCTCTGCATACCCTTCGCGGCGCTGATGCTCTTCGGCGGCGGCGGACTTCTCGGTACCGTGGGTCTCGTCGGGCTCCGGGTGAACGCCATGATCGCGACCTTCAATATGCTCCCGATCAGCGTTCTTGATGGCCGCAAGATCCTTGCCTGGAACCCGGTCATCTTTGCGGTGCTCATCATCGCCTCCCTCGGCATCCTCTTCTGGTCCCTCCTCTGAGGGTCCCCCTCTTCTGATTTTTAAGCTCGTTTCAGCCAGAACCGGAATGCCGCTCCGCATTCCGGCCGGCCTGGCACACGATCGTCGACCCGGATCCGGCCGCCGTAGCGCTCAATAAGCATCCGGGTGATGTAGAGCCCGAGCCCCTGGCCGCTCTTC
>NZ_LFRO01000063.1:1680-4055 GCF_001512385.1 Methanoculleus sp. DTU007
CCGGTATCCTCGATGGCGATCAGGATCTCCTCGCCCTCATCCTCCACCCGGATCGCCACCTCGACCTTGGGCCCGCCGAACTTGATGGCGTTTCCTATGAGATTCGTGAAGACCTCGGGGAGAAGCCGGTCGGCCATGACCGAGAGGCTTGTACCGCCGTAATGGAACTGGATCTCGGGGAAGATCGCGATCTCATCCCGGATAACCCGGTCCAGATCGATCGGCACGAGTTTGACCGATTCGCGGTGAATTCTGCGGATTGTCGAGACGTTTCTTAAGATCTCGACGCTCTTCCTGATGCTTGCGCGGAGTTTTTCTGCATAGATTTTTTCCTCCCCATCAAGCATATCGGCGAGGAGGTTTGTGTAGAGACCCGAGATGTTCTCGGCGTTTCTGATATCGTGGCTCAAGATGTCGAGGTAGAGGTTTGCCTCCTCTTTGGCCATCTCGAGTTGTCGGATGAGCAGTGCGCGCTCGATCGAGGCTCCAACCTCCCTCCCTACAGCAGCAAGGAGGGACCTGTCGGTCTCGGTGAACCGATTGTTTCCTTGCGGGATGACGTTCAGGGCACCGATCACCCTCCCGTGTGCCACAATCGGGACGCTGGCATAGCGAAGCGGTGTACTCTCCCCCTCTTCCGGGAGATCATCACGAAATACGGTTCTTCCTTCTACCAGAACCTCTCTGTATGGCGGGGCATTGATATCCCGAATGCATGGCTGCGGGGTGAAACCTTCAGGGAGACCCTTTGAGTAGACGAGGCGGGCTCTTTTGCCTCCCTGTTCTTTTAAGTAGATGCTCCCGCCTGCAAGGTCGAGGAGGGCGAGGGTCACCGTGAGCACCCGCTCCACTACCTCGTTGCTGTCCGTTGCGGACGCCGATGCGCCGATGATCTGGTTTAAGATCGAGAGTGCCCGGTTATGGGCTTGAATCTCTGCTTCGGCCTCTTTCAGGTCGGTGATATCGGTGAGCGTCTCGGCAAGGCAGATGGGGTTTCCGTCATTATCCGTGACGCAGCTCCCCGAGAACATGATGTGGAAGGTTGTCCCGTCCCGCCTCCTGCCGACCCGCTCACCGGTGTACCTGCCGGTCTTGAGGAGTCTTTGAAGAGCATCTGCGGCCTCCGCCTCGTCGTGCCAGAACTCCGTAACCGATCTCCCCAGCACCTCGGAGGCAGAAGCATAGCCCCACAGGGAAAGGAAGGCCTGGTTGACGTAGGTCAGGCGACCGCGAAGATCGGCGATGGCAAAAGCGCTCGGCGAGGATGCTATCGCCATATCCCGGATCCGGAGGTCGAGTTCGGCCTGTTGCTGCCTGGTGACGTCGCGGAGCGAGTAGAGCGTCCCGGTAACCCGCCCGGAGTCGTCGGTTAATGTGCTGAGGGTCACGTCGATGGATATAGTCTCGCCATCCCGCTTCTGGTGACCGGCAACGCCGCGCCATGTTCCGGACGACAGGAGGGCGTTCTTCGCCATCTCTTCCTCGCCCGTATGAAGCCACTCAATGCCGAAGAGCTCCGGGATCGGCCGCCCGAGAGCCTCGTCGGAAGGAACGCCGAAGAGCCGCTCTGCCGCCCGGTTCATGTAGGTGATCCTCTCATCCGTATCGACCGCGATCACGGCGTCCTCTACCTGCGAGAGCACCTGCGCCTGGAACCGGAGTTGCTCTTCCGCCCGCTTCTGGTCGGTGATGTCGCGGCAGATCCCGAGCAGATTCCGGACGGTACCGTCGGGTCCCGCCATCGGGATGAGGCGCACCTCAAGCCAGACATCTCCACCGGCCCCGTGTACCAGGGCCTCCTCGGTGAGGATCTCCCCGGGCGACGCGATTGCAATCGGGATCGTCGTGCGCCACCATTCCCCGAGACCGGGCAGAAACAGTTCCTGGATGTTCTTTCCCCGCAGTCCCTCCGGGTCGGTGCCGACCAGACGGCCGCCGGCACTGTTCACGTAGAGGACGTCCCCCCTGGTATCGATGAGGAAGATGACGTCCGGCGACAGTTCCGTAAGCGCCCGGTAACGCTCCCTGCTTTCACGGAGCGCCTGAGCCATGCGCATCTCCTCGCTGATATCGACCGTGGTGACCATGATGCAGATCGGATCTTCGGAATCGTCCTTGAGGAGCACCACGGTAACATGGGCGATGAATTCCGTCCCGTTGGTCTTTCTACAGACAAGTTTCCCGGTGTACTTCCCGCCCTCCGCTAATGTCGCAAGAATCCTCTCAACCTGGGTCGGTTCCACCCAGAACTCCGCGATATGCCGACCGAGAACCTCCTCCGGGTCGGTCAACCCGTTCATCTCCAGTAGTGCCCGGTTGACGTGCGTGATGTTGCCGTCGAGGTCGGCGATGGCGATCGCGGCAAGCGACGACTC
>NZ_LFRO01000063.1:4060-6164 GCF_001512385.1 Methanoculleus sp. DTU007
CGTCCCCGCGATCCGGATCGGCCTGCCGCCGGCATCGCGCCTGACGACCCGGAGCCGGCCGAGCACATAGACCCACTTCCCGGACGCGGAGCGCATCCGAAACTCTATCTCGGCGTGATCGCGCTCTCCCGTGGCGAGAGCCGTGAACACCATCTCTACACGGGCGCGGTCCTTCGGGTGAACGAGCGCGAGAATCGTGGGAATCGTGGGCACGAATGCATCCGGACTGTAGCCGAGCATCGTAAAATTCCGGGAACTGTAGTAGATCGCCCCGGAACTGACGTCCCAGTCTATCAGCCCGTCTTCTGCCGCCGAGAGTGCGAGGCTCAGCCGCTCTTCACTCTCCCGCAATGCCTGCTCCGCACGCCGTCGCTCGGTCACGTCAAGGAGCGACATCACCGAACGGGCGGTTCCCGGGATCAGGCCGACGGTGACCTCGACGGCGTGGGTGTTGCCGGCCCGGTCGATGAACGAGATGGCGTAGTTCCTCGGTGCGGCTGCCGGATCGTCTCGCCGGAGGGTGTGGTACTCCTTCAGTTGGCGGCGTTCGTCTGCGGATGCGACAAAATCGGTCAACTGTTTTATCCCGACGATCTCGGCGCGGGAATACCCGGAGAGCCGTTCGAACTCCGTGTTTGCCACCGATATGATGCCGTTCCCCTCGATGAGGACCGTCGCCGTCCCGGTGTACTCGACGATCTCCTCGTAATCCCTCTGTCCCGGCACTTCCCGGAGCCGGAGCACCCAGTTCTTCCCGGACGGTGTTCTCCATCCCGAGCAGAGGTATTCCCGTTCTTCTCCGCCTGGACTCTTGAGCCGACACTCGCATTTCGGGGTCCCGTCGCCGAATGCCGCAAGAACCTTATCGGCGAGTTCGACCACCGTCCCTGCCTGTCCGGGGTTGCTCTCGTGCACGCCAAACAGCCTCCGGGAGGCCGTGTTCGCCCAGATTATGCTGTCGTTCTCATCGAGCACCAGGATGGCGTCTTCAATGCCTTCCAGTATCTGGTAGTCCGGCTGCGCGCCGTGCAGGTCCTCCGGAGGTTCGGCGGGGGTCACACGTGGTCTCTCCTGCTGCCCCGGGATACATCGTGCAGGCTGGATACTGAATATGGAGATTGCCAGGACGTATTAATTAGTTCCGGTTTCAGGGCAACAGGAAAAATCGTTGACCCGCGCTGCCGGGGGCGGGGTGTAGAACCGTTCCAGGTGTAGTGGGCGAGGAAAAATTCTTCGTCAAGGGCCGGGAGGGGTGGGGTTCAGGTCTTTGCGATCCCGGGGTCCTCAATGTCGGCGAGAAGGTTGACCACGTCCCTCCCTTTCTTCCGTGCCTCCGCAAGCGCTGTCGGATGTCCCGCGATCCCCCCGTAGCGGTCGAGATCGTTGGCGATGACGTTGTCCCAGTACTCGAACCCGGTGGTGTTGAAGAAGGCGGTGATCGCCGGGAACGCCGCATCAAAGACGTTCTCCCATCCGAGCCCCGCGGTCGAGACGAATATCCCCTTGTGGCGGCGGGTGCGGTCGGGGGTGTGGTAGAGCGTCTTCAGGATGAACTTGCGCGCCCAGAGGTATTGCGCACGGTCGATCAGCCCCTTCGCCTCCGCCGTGATCCCCATCGAGTAGATGGGGGATGCGAGAACAAGGACGTCGGCATCGCCGATCTTTGTAAAGACCTCCGTGAGATCGTCTTTGATGACGCAGACCCCTGTTTTGTGGCAGGCGTTGCACCCACGGCACGAGGCGTACTCGAGCGACCGCAGAACGATCTTCTCGACCTCCCCCCCCGCCTCCCGGGCGCCATCGAGCACGGCGTCGAGCAGCGTCTCGGTGTTCCCGTGCCGCCGGGGGCTGCCGGAGATGCCGAGGACTTTTACGGTCATGCCGCCCCGACCTCCCGCAGGTGCGCGGCGACCTCCCGGGCGAGAGCCTCCGCGTCGGCTTTCGCGGTCGGGTGACGGACGATCGCGCCCTTCTCGTCGACGCCGTTCACCATCAGGTACCGGAGATCCTTATTCCGGACGTCGGCGACGTGAAAGAAGCACTTCACCGACGGGATCGCCGCATCGAAGGCGTAGTCCCAGTTCTGCCCGGCGGTCGAGAGGAA
>NZ_LFRO01000063.1:6219-6494 GCF_001512385.1 Methanoculleus sp. DTU007
AGCCCCATGCAGTAGATGGGAGCCGCGAGGACGATGCAGTCGGCCGCGATGATCCGGTCGTAGACGTAGTCCATGTAGTCCCGCTGGACGCACCGGTTGAGCTTCTCGCAGAGGTTGCACCCCCTGCACGGCCGGATATCCACCTCGGTTACGGCGATCTTCTCGACCGCGGCCCCTTCCCGCTCCATCGCCGCGAGCACCCAGTCGAGGAGGGTCTCGGAGTTGCCGTGGCGCCGGGGCGAGGCCGCAAACGCGAGGACGTCGATGGTCATATA
>NZ_LFRO01000057.1:0-22985 GCF_001512385.1 Methanoculleus sp. DTU007
GCCTCCTTCATGGCAAAACCGATCTACGGCATCTGCGGGAGCGGGATGCACACCAACTGCTCGCTTGCAAAAGACGGAGTGAATGCCTTCTTCGACCCGGACGCCCCCCTCCAGCTCTCGGAGACCTGCATGCACTTCATCGCCGGGCTGCTCAAACACGCCCGGGCCATCACCCGGGTCGCGAACCCGACGATCAACTCCTACAAGCGGCTCGTCCCCGGATATGAGGCCCCCTGCTACGTCAGCTGGAGCGCAAGCAACCGTTCGACCCTGGTCCGGGTCCCGGCACCGCGCGGCAACAGCACCCGGGTCGAGTTCCGAAGCCCCGACCCCACCTGCAACCCCTACCTCACGTTTGCCGCGATGCTCACCGCAGGGATGGAGGGTGTCCGCCAGAAGATTGAACCCCCGGCCGGCGTCGATAAAAACATCTATCACATGACCCCCGAAGAGCGGAGACGCGCCGGGATCGAGACCCTGCCGGGCGATCTCGCCGAGGCACATCAGGCCCTGCTCGCCGACGACCTCATCTGCAGGGCTCTCGGTCCGCACGTCGTCGAGGCCCTCACGAACGTCACGAACGCCGAGTGGGATGCCTACAGGACGATGGTCCACCCCTGGGAGCTTGATCGCTACCTGGCGACATACTGATCCCTTTTTTTGACCCGTTCTGAAAGCCCCTTCTCGTTCTCACACCCAGGGGTTCTCAAACACCGGAGTTTTATTCATCGCTCTCCGCGTGAGTCTATAATACATAGAGGGTGGCCAAATCTCACGCGAAGCCGTGTGATGTGGTGGATGACTGTTGGGGTCTCCATTGGAGTCTTTGCGTGACGCCGCGTCGGCATCAAGAAAAAGAAGGTATTAGTAATCCTGGGGGCAGGCGGGCTAGCAGCACTGCTTATTGCCCGCCTCATCCCCTTCAAGGAGGAGTCTCCCGAAGATCATCCGTTCGAGCACGGTGGCAACGTACTTCATCTGCTGGGCTGCCTCCATATTCTCGTAGCGGTGGATGTCGGCATAGACCTGCAGGCGGACGAGGCCGAATCGGAGACGGTCGAGGTCTTCGTCTCCAAGTTCAGCGGCCTCACGGTAGACGGGTTCAAGCAGGAAGGGGAACTCCTCGAAGTTCAGAAGGGCCTCGGTGACCTTCGAGAATATGGGGAGGGGTTCCTCCTGTCCGGCGAGAATCCGCAGATAATCCATCTTATTCCTCGATCTCTTTCACAAGGGCTTCCATGATGGCGTCGAAACTCTTCCAGGTGGGGTTGTCCTTGGCCCGACGGATGATGAAGGGTCTTCCTTCGTCCGCAGCTTTGCGCATCTCGGGGTCGAGCGGGATGGCGCCGAGGAAGGGCACGCCGAGTTTCTTAGCCTCTCTCTCTCCGCCGCCCTTCCCGAAGACGTCGATCTCCTCCTTGCAGTGGGGGCAGATGAATCCGCTCATGTTCTCGACGATCCCGAGCACCCGGAGATCGAGTTTCTTGATGAATTCTACGGCCTTGCTCGAATCGAGGATCGCAACGTCCTGCGGGGTGGTGACGATGACCGCGCCGGCGATATTCGGGGCGAGCTGGGCGACGGTGAGCGCTTCGTCACCCGTGCCGGGCGGGAGGTCGACGATCAAGTAGTCGAGGTCGCCCCAGTTGACGTCNNAGCAGAAACGCCATGGAGATGACCGCAAGGTTGCCGGTGATCCTGACCGGTTCGATGATCTTCCCGTCGTAGGACTGGAGACGGGCGTCCTCGACGCCGAGCATCTTCGGGATATCCGGGCCGTGGATATCGAGGTCGATCAGACCGGTGTTGTAGCCGCGGTTGGCAAGAGCGTAGGCGAGGTTCGTCGAGACCGTACTCTTGCCGACCCCGCCTTTTCCAGAGAGGACGAGAACGACATGCTTTACACTCATCTTGGCTTTCGGCGGGAGGTCTCTTGGGGCGCCCGTGTTTCTCTGGTCGCTGCACCCGGTCGCTGATGGACAGCTGGCACAGTTCCCGGCACAGGTTTCCTTATTGGGTTCGTTTGTCTGAGTCATAGGAAGTATCCTCTGCGGTATAGTATCCTTCTAGAGAAGGATCTAAAGCTACTATATATTAACGGTAAAAAGCCACAAAAAGGTATAGATGATGGCAAATAATCCTGTTCTGCCCGGGACCGCTGTTTCGGGTATGGGGTCGGTCCGAAAGCAGGGATTTCTTTTGATCATAAGGGGGCACGGCCTTGCCTATGCCGCCCCGGACCCTGCCTCCTTTTTGATCCGCCACCCGCCGGTCGCCCCGGGGATGCAGTCGATCTCGGGGGAGTAGGGCTTGATGTCGAGGACCGGGGTGCCGTCCAGGGCGTCGAGTCCCCTGACGACCAGGACGCCACCGTTCCGTCGGACCAGGTCAACGATCCCGAGCCCGATCGGATTCGGCCGGGCGGGTGAACGGGTCGAAAAGACTCCTCTCTCCCGGGTCTCGCCCGGCGGCGTTGCACGAAGCAGTCCCCGCTCCGCCCGATCGAGCCAGTAGAGTACGATGAGGTGGCTGCTCCGCTCGATATCCTCTAGTCCCGGGAGATACGCGTCATAAATGTGGATCTCCGCGACGGTATCCACAAGGCGCCCCTGGCGTGGGGCGTCGCCCCTGACCCGATAGGGTGAGCGGACGAAACCGATGGGGACGCACTCGACCGTCGTCATTGCCTTTGTCTCCTCTGCTGCTCGGCATCAAGCGTCTCGTTGCAGAGGCGGTCCGCGACCTGGATACAGGGATGCTCCCTTGGAACACTCTCGAACCTGACCTCTGAAAACTCGCGAACCAGACGCCGCACCTCGTCTGCAAGGGCTGCAAGATGCTCTTTGGTGATGCGGTACTTCCCGGTGAGCTGGCGGACGATGAGCTCCGAGTCCGACCTGACGACGACTCTCTCGCGGGTGAACTCCCGTGCGGCGGAAAGACCGTTGATGACAGCATGGTACTCGGCCACGTTGTTCGTGGCCGTTCCGATATACTCCGATCGACCGGCAACAACCGAGCCGTTTTTCACAATCACGTATGCCCAGGCGGCATCTCCCGGGTTGCCCCGCGATGCGCCATCGGTGTACAGCCTCACTGAATCTCTCGTCGTCACGGATGCTCCTCCCGGTCAGATCTTCTCCGCACCATCTGCCGTGATCATCGATCTTTGTGGAGTTATTGATATCGCTCTCCCGGCGGATGAAATCAGCCACCAAAAGATGTTAATATCCTATTGCAATACTGGGGCGTATGCTGGATATGGGCAGGATCATTGAGGATAATTCGCTGCGGGACCGGTTGGGAGTCTTTGAAGATCGGACTGACGCCGGAAGGCGCCTTGCGGCGTTCCTCTCGCCGCTCGAGATGATCGTCGAACCGGTGGTCTGTGCTATCCCGGCCGGGGGGGTGCCGCCGGGGCTTGAGGTGGCGCGGGCGCTCGGGACCCCACTCCGCATGGCGGTGGTCCGGAAGGTGCAGTTCCCCTGGAACCCGGAGGCGGGGTTCGGTGCGGTGACCTGGGACGGGCGGGTCTTCCTGAATCGTGCTCTCATGGCCGGGCTCGGCCTTTCGGAAGCAGAAGTGGATGCTGCTGTTGCGAGGGCAAGAAAGAGTGTGGAAGAGCGTGTAGAGAGGTTCTCCGGCGGCCGAGAGGCTCCGAACCTCGAAGGCCGGACCGCGATCCTGATCGACGACGGTCTCGCAACCGGATATACTATGCTTGCGGCCATCGAGGCGGCCCGGACCGAGTCGCCCAAAACGATCGTCGTGGCGGTCCCTACCGGCTCACTGCACGCCGTCAATTTCATCGCCAGGAAGGCGGACCTCGTTGTCTGTCCAAATATCAGGACCGGCCGCACCTTTGCAGTGGCGGAGGCGTACGGGCGGTGGCACGATCTCTCCGACCAGGAGGTGCAGGAGTTGCTGATCCAGGCCCGGGACATGGGGCTCTTCTGATGCATGTGGAGTATGGCGATGGAGCCTTTAACGGTGATACTGAATTTCGGTGTCTTTCCGGTGGAGCATACCTGCGACGGCGCCAACAGGTCCCCTGCGATCACGATCCTCGGTGTGAAGACGCCGTATCTTGCAATCGTCATGGAGGACCCCGACGCCTCGCGAGGTGCGTTCACCCACTGGATTATCTGGAACATCCCGGCCGCGGAGAGGATCCCTGAGGGCCTGCCGACGGAGAGCATCCTCTCGGAACCGATTACGGCAGTCCAGGGGACGAACGACTCCGGAAAGGTCGGCTACACCGGCCCCTGCCCTCCTCAAGGAGAGTCGCACCGCTATCTCTTTCGGATATACGGACTTGATGCCCCCCTCAACCTGCCTCCAGGAGCCGATCGGATCGCTCTAGGGCGTGCAATGGGGGATGTCATCCGGCAGTACGGCGAGGCTGCCGCGGCTTATGGGAGATCGAGCGAGGAAATGCCGCCCCGCTGCTAGACCCGATCCCCCATCTGCCGTAACAGGTATATACGAATCTTCCCATTGGGTGCCCAGAAGGTAACGAGTATGCGGAACCTGACCATAAAGATCGATTTTGATGAGTTTCCACCGGAGCATACCTGCGATGGGGAGGACATCTCGCCAAGGATAAGGGTTCTCGGGTCGAAAGCCCCCTACCTTGCGGTCATCATGGACGATATCGATGCTCCGCGGGGCACGTTCACCCACTGGCTTGCCTGGAACATCCCTTCGACCGATGAGATTCCGGAGGGCATCCCACAGGAGCCCCGACTCTCCCATCCGGTCTCTGTGGTCCAGGGTATGAACGACTTCCGGAGGACCGGTTACGGCGGTCCCTGTCCGCCGAAGGGTGCGCCGCACCGCTTTATCTTCCGGGTCTATGGCGTGGAGCGGGAACTCGATCTCCCTCCCGGCGTTGATCGTACCCGACTTGTGGGGGCGCTCGCGACGGCCGCGACCGAGTACGGTGAGGCGATGGCGATCTACGAGCGCAAAACCGTCTCCGGCATCAGACCCCCGGCCGGGCGCCGGGTCTGAGGCGTTTGTGGTCTTCCGCAACCTATTTCATTCTCCTGTGCGGAAGACTCCCGTATGACCTCCAGAGTTGCCACACTGGTCGTCTCTCTCCGTTCGGCAGAGTTTCCCATCTGGAACACCTGCGATGGCGCCGATCTCTCTCCTGAACTGAGGATCCGCGGTCTAACGGATGAGATGCACTCGATAGCGGTCTTTGCGCTGAACCCCTTCGAACCCGGATGCTCTTTTACAACCTGGATCATCTGGAACCTCTCGCCGTCGCCACTGATCCCGGAGGGCATCCCCAAGCAGGGCGTCGTGACGACTCCGGTGAATGCCGTCCAGGGGACGAACGACTATGGGAGCGTCGGGTGGCGGGGCCCCTGTCCGCCTCGGGGTGAGACGCATCGCTACCTCTTCAAAGTCTACGGGCTTGATGATATGCTCGACCTCGCGCCCGGCGCAAACAAGCACGACCTCATCGATGCCATGAGGGGGCACGTCCTCGGGTTCGGCGAGACCGCCGCCATGTACTCCCGGTGACCGCACGCACCATATTTATAACATGGTTCTCGAAGGTAGGTGCTAAAGGAGCCAGGTATGAAACAGAAGTTGGTAGTAAAACTGGATTTTGAAGAGTTCCCGGCGGTTCACACCTGTAAGGGAGGGAACCGGTCCCCCGCAATCAGGGTCGAAGGGATCCTCCCGAACATCAAATCACTTGCACTCCTTGCGACGACGAGCCCCCAGGATGGACCGTCAAAGGTGGCGTGGCTTCTCTGGAACCTTCCCCCGGTTCCGCGGATCCCCGAAGGGTTCCCGAAAGGAGAGGTGGTGGAGTCACCGCTCCCTGCAGTACAGGGAACGAACGATTTCGGCACCATCGGTTACCGTGGGCCCTGTCCCGGGGCCGGGGAGGCCGAGGCGTACCTCTTCCGGGTCTATGCGCTCGACCTCGATCTTGCGCTCTCTCCCGGTGCGACCTGGGAGGATATGATCCGCGCGATGGAGGGGTCGATAAACCAGAGCGGGGAGACTATAGTCTTCTCCTTCGGCTAGGGGAGGATCTATTGCCTCCCCTCCGAAAATGGAGGTGGCATCCCCCTTCACATGGGTGGTATGGGGGCGCTCAGTTTCTGTGGGGGTGGGCTTTGTTTCTCGATGTTCTTTGCGATAGCCGCCATCTCCTCGCCAAGCATGCGGATAATGTCGTCCATGGTGACGATCCCGATTAACTTTCCGGCATCGTCGATGATTGGCATCCTCCGAATGCCTGCATCAGTCATCTTCTGGATGGCCTCATAGATCCCCATGTTATCCTGAAACGCGATCACGTTCCCGGTCATGATCTCTTCTGCCCGCACCGCGCCCGGATTCTTTTCCTGTGCCATAACCCGGATTGCGAGATCGCGATCGGTGAGTATGCCTGCAGGTCGGTTATCACCGGTGACGACGACGACGCTTCCGACATTCTTCTCACCCATGACCTTCGCCACCTCCAGCGCCGGCGTGTCCAGTGAGACGGCGACGACCTGCTCACGGCAACACTTTACAAGTCCCATATCTGTATCCTCCTTAACGACGACTGACTCATGCGGGTATGATATATGAACGTAACCCATACTCAGCCGGCCCGGTCTCTTCTTATATACGATCGAGAATAGATCCTACTACACAAGAATGGACTGGTTACTGATTATTCTGACGGTAGCAGGCCTCATTGTCTTTGAGACGGTCTCAAGCATTGATAATGCCATCATCAATGCGGACGTCCTTGCGACGATGAGCGAGCGGGCCCGCAGGTGGTTTCTTCTGTGGGGCCTGATTGCTGCGGTCTTCGTAATCCGGGGGCTCCTGCCGTGGGTGATCGTCTGGGCGACCAATCCGTCGCTCGGGCCCATGGGCGCGCTGCTTGCGACCTTCTCAAGCGATCCTGATGTCGTGGCCGCGATTGAGGAGTCTTCCCCGATCCTTCTGATATTTGGAGGAATGTTCCTTGTCCTCCTCTTCTTTCACTGGCTCTTTGCGGAGGAGAAGAACTGCTGTCTCCGAACCGAGGCGTTCTTCTCCCGGCAGGCCGTCTGGTTCTATGCCGTTGCCTCGATCCTGCTTGCTGCGGTAGTCTGGTTCGCCCTCCAGATCAACACCATGATGGGTTTTGCGGCGGTGCTTGGGTCCACAATCTTCTTCATAGTACACGGATTCAGGCAGAACGCCGAGGTGCAGGAAGCCCGGTTGAAAGGGTCGGGGATGTCGGACGTCTCGAAACTCGCCTACCTTGAGGTCCTCGATGCGACCTTCTCGATCGACGGCGTCATCGGGGCGTTTGCCTTCACGCTCTCGGTCCCCCTCATCCTGATAGGGAACGGAATCGGGGCCTTTGTGGTCAGGGAGCTGACTATCCGGGGTATCGACCGGATCCGGAGTTTCTGTTACCTCAAGAACGGTGCAATGTACTCCATCCTGGTGCTCGGGACGATCATGCTCGCGGACAGTTTCGGATTCCATATTCCCACCTGGCTCTCGCCGATAGCGACATTCGCCATCGTCGGCTTCTTCCTCCTCCGTTCGGTCCAAGAGCAGAAGGGGGGTTCTGCAGGCGCCGCATGACCTGATCCACCTCCTCTTTTCTTATCACATTGGTATGGTGCGCCGGATTCAGTTCTAGAAAAAGGTTTATCCGGGTCTGGAGACGAACCGTATTCCCATGACGAAGCGTTCATTTGGTCCACGGACTCTCCTTTACCCTCATCCAGATCTGATCATCGGGACATACGGCCCAGATGGCCGGCCCGATGCGATGGCGGCTGCATGGGGTGGCATATGCTCTTCCAACCCTCCGGCGGTGGCGGTCTCGGTCCAGAAGGTCCGGCAGACCTACAAGAACCTGATGGAGCAGCGCGAGTTTACTATCAGCATACCATCTGAGGAGTACGTCCGGGAGGCGGACTACTTTGGCATCGCCTCCGGTCGGGATACGGACAAGTTTGCTGCCACGGGCTTAACCCCGATCAAGGGCGACCTGGTGAACGCGCCCTACGTCGGTGAGTTCCCGGTCGTCCTCGAATGCCGGCTTCTCCAGACGGTCGAGATCGGCGTACATACCCAGTTCATCGGCGAGATCCTGGATGTGAAGGTGGATGAGAGCGTCCTTGGAGAAGACGGTAAGCCTGATATCGGAAAGATCCGGCCGATTGCCTACGACTCGATGCGCCAGGAGTATTACGGGTTCGGCAGCGTGCTCGCAAAGGCCTTCTCGGTGGGGAAAGAACTCAAGAAATAACTATTTTTTCGCCTCAAGCGATACCTCCGGCTCGCCTGGATGCTGCAGGGCAGAGATGTTCTTTTCAGGGCTTTCCGGGAGCAGGTAGGGGCGGTAGGCCGTCTGCGCCGGGAACGATTTCGTATAATGCCAGGTACTCGGTTCGTTTCAGAAATCGTCGGTTATCAGAAGAAGCATTATCTGTGATGGACGCCGGAAATATCACCTTAGCGTCGTTATTCATTCCGATAAGTATTATCTGGTTGCCCGGGAACTACTGAACGTTGGAAGCCTTATAGATGGTCCGGTATTCCATACTCTATGTCGACGACGATCCGGCGCTCCTTGATGTCGGCAGGATATACCTCGAACGTTCGGGCGCGCTGGCCGTCGAGACGGTGCTCTCCGGTCGGGAGGCGCTGGGCTTGCTCGGTGAGGGGACCTTTGATGCCGTCATCGCCGATTACCAGATGCCGGAGATGGACGGCATCGAACTCTTGAAGAAGATCCGGCAGCAATTTCACGATCTCCCGTTCATCCTTTTTACCGGGCGCGGCCGCGAGGAAGTCGTCATAGAGGCGCTCAATCACGGTGCGGACGGCTACATTCAGAAAGGGGGGGACCCGAGATCACAGTTTGCCGAGCTCGAGCATCAGGTCGTGCAGGCAATAGAGCGCCGGCAGGCCGTCCAGGCGTTGCGGGACTCGGAGAAACGCTACCGCGCTCTCTTTGAAGGTGCGAACGATCCCATATTCATCTTCGAGAGATACCGGTTCGCCGACTGCAACTCAAAAGCCCTTGAAACATTTCACTGTACCAGAGAGTTCCTGATCGGGAAGACCCCCTGGGAACTCTCGAGTCCCACCCAGCCCGACGGCATTCCGGCACTGGAAAGCGCTATCGCCAAGATGGATGCGGCGTATGCCGGAGAGCCGCAGTTTTTCGAGTGGCGGATCACCACACCGAGCGGGAGAGTTTACGATACGGAGATGAGCGTGAGCCGGCTGGACGTGAAAGGCCCGCCCTGCCTGCAGGCCATCGTCCGGGACGTCACCGCACGGAAGCAGACGGAAGCCGCGCTGATGGCCGCGAACCGGAAGATGCACCTGCTCTCCGGGATCACCCGGCACGATATCCTCAATCAGCTGACCATCCTCCATGGCTACCTGGGGCTCATGAGGGAGCAGATAACCGATCCGGACCTCCTTGGTTACATGGACAGGCAGGAGCAGGCTATTGAGTTCATCCGGCGCCAGATTGCATTCACCCAGGACTACCAGGATCTGGGAACCCGTGCCCCGGAGTACCAGGACCTTCGCGAGTGCGTGATCCAAGCGGCGGCCGCCCTCACCCCCGGTCTCACTCTTCTTACCGAGGTGGATGCGGTTGAGATCTATGCCGATCCGATGTTTGGGAAGGTCTTTTACAACCTCCTTGAGAACGCGGCCCGGTATGCCGGTCCGGCCCCGACGGTCAGGATCCGCTGCTCCCGTCGGGAGGGCAGCCTTGCCGTCATCATCGAGGATGACGGCCCGGGGATCCCGCCAGGCGAGAAGGAGAAGATATTCCTGCGAGGTTTCGGGAAGAACACCGGTCTCGGCCTCTTCCTCGTGCGAGATATCCTGGAGACGACCGGGATCGCCATCCGCGAGACCGGGGAGTTTGGGAAGGGTGCACGGTTCGAGATCCTGGTCCCAAAGGGCGGCTGGCGGGTCCGGGATGCCGGCGTCTGAGCCGTCATCGCCGCCGGTCGCGTTTCACCTCGACCCACCGCTTTTTCTTCCCGCAGCGCTCGCACCGCTGCTCCCACTCGATGACGTTTGAGGAGTACTCGTCGTATCCGCGTTTTCTGCCCCACCGGTGGAGCCCGATTCTGCAGAGGATGAGGCCGATGGTCGTCATGATCTTCTTAGCGTTCTCGTCTTTTTGGTTGGATGAATCTTGCCCCGGTGGATGGGGTTCTGGCTGGGTGATCCCCTCTCACGGTATGATCTCGCAGCTGTTGTATTTGCGGTGGGTAAAGTCTTCCATCCGTATTCTTCCTGCATCGATGAGGGCCCGGATCTCCGGGAGCGCTTCCGAGAGCGCCGAGTGAAGGTTCCTCACCGTCCCGCAGACGATCCGTCGCCCTTCCTCGGGCCAGGGGTTGGTGATATTCGAGTAGAGGCACCTCCCGCCGCAGAAGTCGTGGATATCGCATGCCGTGCAGGCCCCCCCGACGTCCATCACCGGGAGGTGGAGGGGGTCTGCGGTGGCGATATGCCCGACGTAGTAGTCCTTCATCCCGACCATGATCGGGCAGGGGGCGATATGCCCGTCGGTCATGATGCTGTAGTTAGAGTGGCCGCATCCGCACCGGAGCATGCTTGGCCGCCCGCGAAGCATATCCTCCATCGGGTCCATGAAGGGATACCACCGGAGCACCTTCCCTTCGGTCCGCATCGTCTCGACCCAGAACCCGACAAGCGACCGGATGCCGGGGTTGTAACTCTTCTCAACCCAGGAGGCGTAGTCACGCATTTCATAGTCGTTCCAGAAGTTTGCGTCCATCTGCCAGTGGACGGCAGGGAACGAGAAATACTCGTTTGCCGATAGATAGCGGACAGCCTCCTCGATATCCGTATCCTCGGTCACGGTCATCCGGGCGATCACCTCGCCAGAGAATCCTCCCGCCGCAAGAGCGCGGAGGTTTCTCATGATCCGGCGGAACGTTCCCTCTCCCCGGTGGGCGTCAGTGACCTCCTCGGGCCCGTCGATCGAGACCAGGATCGTATCGAATCGGTTTGCGGTCGCGGGATCGAGACGGTCTAAGAGTGTGCCGTTCGTGTGCAGGATCAGCGCAGATACCGGGGCGTCGCGGGCGATCTCGCGGACGCGGTCGACGGCGAGCAGGGGCTCCCCGCCGTAGAAGGTCAGCACGGCCTCGGGGTCTTTTGCGAGGAACCGGTAGAGATCGGTAAGATCGATATCGAGGTCGACCGGGAGGTCTTCATCGACGGCGATCTCGGGGAGATCTGGCGGTTCGACAGTGAAGGCTTTCCCGCGGCAGTAGGTGCAGCAGAGGTTGCAGTTGTCGGTCAGGATGAGATGGTAGTACACTCGTGGTCCCTTACTGTTTGGAGGCCGGGCGGGAAAAAAGGTGAGGATGCAGCCCCTTCATGGGCCGCAAGACAGAATACCCTGCAGGGAGAAGAGACTCATATGTCCAAAGAAAAGAAAGAGAAACTCACCGAGCAGGTCATCGACCCCCGCGACCTCGTCGCCTACCAGCCCGGATCGATCGTCAGCAGGATGCTTGTCTACACCAAGGCTGGCACCATCACGGTCTTTGCATTCGACGCCGGCGAGGGCCTCTCGGAGCACACCGCTCCCTACGACGCTGTCCTCCAGGTCATCGACGGGGAGGCCCTCATCACCATCGCGGGGAAGGAGTACCCGATGAAGGCGGGCCAACTGATCATCATGCCGGCAAACATTCCCCACGCGGTCCACGCCGTCACGCAGTTCAAGATGATGCTGACAATGATTCACGCTTGATTCCCTCGTAGATCGCTGCCTGCAATTTTTTATAGATTGGAGACCTGTCTCTCCCCCGGCCTCCACCCCCATCGGCCGCGTTAACAGTCTCCTCTCCCTCGCTCATGTAGAAAGGGCGGCAGCTTCCCGGGCCTGCTCCGGCGGGTATCCGCCGGGAAGAGCTGCATAGCGGGGTTGCAGGCGAGGCCACAGTGCACCCGCCCGATCTCATCCCGCAGCACCGGCGCACAGCATTGTGATCGCACATGATGGCACCACAACAATGGATCGGTCCTCTCTAACCCCGGACGAATCCCGCGCGACGGCATGGCACGCTCTTGCGGCATTCGAGGTAGCCGAACGGCTCGAATCCCCGACAGGGGGTCTTTCGGATGCAGAGGTTGCCCGTCGGCGGGGGATCTTTGGGGAGAATGCCCTCCCGCAGAAGCGGCCCCCGACGGTGCTGGAGGTCTTCCTTCGCCAGTTCATGAGCCCGCTCATCTATGTGCTCCTTGCGGCGGGGATCATCTCCATCCTCTTTGCCGATGTTACGGATGCAGGCTTCATCTTCGTGGTAATCCTGCTCAACGCCGCCATCGGGACGTTCCAGGAGGTGAGGGCGGAACGGAGCGCAACGGCGCTCCAGCAGATGCTCAGGATTCATGCCCGGGTGCGCCGGGACGGGCGGGAGGTGACCGTCCCGGCGGAAGACCTGGTCCCCGGCGACCGGGTTGTCCTGGAAGCGGGTGACCGCGTTCCCGCCGATATTCGTGTCATACAGGCACGCTCACTCACGGTCGATGAGTCGCTCCTGACCGGTGAGTCCCACGCGGTCGAGAAGAACCCTGATCCCATAAACGCATCAGCGCCTCTGGCCGACCGCCGAAATATGCTTTATGCCGGCAGCACTGTCACGACCGGCCGGGGGATGGGCGTCGTGGTCGCGACCGGCCAGTATGCCGAGATTGGGCAGATCGCCGAGACGGTCACGGCATCGGAGGCGGGAAAACCCCCCCTCGTCATCCGTATGGAAGATTTCTCCAAAAAGATCAGCCTTGCCGTTCTTGTCGCCTCCGGACTGCTTGCGATCATCGTCCTCGGCCAGGGGATGCCCCCGTTCGAGGTCTTCTTCCTCGCCGTCGCGCTCGCGGTCTCGGCGATCCCCGAAGGGCTGCCGGTCGCCCTGACCGTCGCGCTCTCGATTGCAGCATCACGGATGGCGGGGCGCAACGTCATCGTCCGGTATCTTGCCGCTGTGGAGAGTCTCGGGAGCTGCACGCTGATCGCGAGCGATAAGACGGGCACCCTCACGGTGAACCAGCAGACCGCCCGGGTAGTTCTTCTACCCACGGGCGAGGAGATCTCGGTTACGGGTGCCGGGTACGCGGGTGAGGGAGAGGTCCTCGATATCCACGGTGCCCCGGTAACCGGCTCCGTCCGTGACCGGGTAGAAAGCCTGGCCCGGGCTGCGACCATCACCAACGAGGCTGTGCTGGAGCGGACCGACGAGGGGGGCTGGACCTACCGGGGCGATGCGATCGATGTGGCGTTTCTTGCGCTCACCTACAAACTGGGACTCGATCCTGCCGGTATCCGGGAGGGTGCGCCTGCCGTCGCCGAGATCCCCTTCGAGTCCGAGCGCCGGTATGCCGCCGTCTGGTACCGGGAGGGTGAGGCGGTCCGGGTGGCGGTCAAGGGGGCCGCCGAGACGGTCCTCCCCTTCTGTCGAACCATGGCCGCCGGACCGGGTGGCAGCATCCCGCTCGATCCGGATCGTGTGCAGGAGGAGCACGACACCCTCACCTCCAGGGGATACCGGGTGCTTGCCGTGGCTCATGGTCGGGTGGAGGGAGAGATCTCCGCGGAGAACCCGGAGATCCCTCCCCTCGAACTCCTCGGTCTCGTCGGGTTCATCGACCCGATCCGGCCCGACGTCCCCGATGCCATACGCCGGTGCCGCAGCGCCGGGGTCGACGTGGTGATGGTGACGGGAGATCACCCCGCAACGGCGCTCGCCATCGCGCGGGAACTCGAGATTGCGGACTCCCCCGACGAGGTCGTCACCGGCGCGGAACTCGGCGACCCCGATGTGACGACCCTGCCTGAGTTCATCGACCGCGTCCGGGGCGCCCGGGTCTTTGCCCGTGTGACGCCGCTGCAGAAACTCCAGATCGTCGAGGCCTACCGGGAGAGCGGAGCGTTCGTCGCGGTCACCGGGGACGGGGTCAACGACGCGCCGGCGCTCCGGAGCGCAAACATAGGGGTCGCTATGGGCTCCGGAACCGACGTCGCCAAGGATACGGCGTCTCTGATTGTCACAGACGACGACTTCGCCTCGATCGTCGCCGGGATCGAGGAAGGGCGCTACGCATATGACAACGTCCGTAAAGTCGTCTATCTCCTGATCTCGACCGGGTTTGCGGAGGTTCTCCTCTTCATGCTCGCCCTCCTGATTGGTCTCCCGCTCCCTCTCCTTGCCGTCCAGCTCCTCTGGCTGAACCTAGTGACGAACGGTATCCAGGATGTCGCGCTGGCGTTCGAGCGAGGCGAGCCCGGCGTCATGAGCCAGCCGCCGCGGCGACCCGAGGAGGGGGTCTTCAACCGCCTGATGATAGAAGAGGTGCTCATCTCCGGGACGGTCATCGCGCTCGTCGCGCTCGGCGTCTGGTACTGGCTCATCTCAAACGGGTGGGACGAGTTTGCAGCCAGAAATCTGCTCGTTCTGCTGATGGTGCTCTTTGAGAACTTCCATGTCTTCAACTGCCGGTCGGAATACCGGTCGGCGTTCCGCGTCCCCATCAGCAACAACTACCTCCTGATCGCCGGCGTCATTGCGGCGCAGGGGATCCACATCCTCGCGCTCTACATCCCCTTCTTCCAGGACGTCCTCCAGGTGCAGCCGGTCTCCCCGGTCGAGTGGCTTGTACTGCTTGCCCTCGCCTCCTCGGTCGTGATCGTGATGGAGATCTTCAAGTCGGTCCGCAAGCACCGCTCTCCGGTTCACCAGACCGGGTACGGGGTCGGGTAGACCTCCCCGCGGTAGGGGAGGAGGACCTCGCCGATCCGGCTGCCGTCGGCAAGGTCGGTCATGACGATGCTCCTCATTGAGATCGTATAGAGGGTGTCGTCCATGAAGAGCGACCGTTGCACCGCGTCGGGTGTGTACCAGGAGTACGGGGATCCGCTCTCGGCATGGGCGACCCTACCGAGAAGCGTGAATCCGTCTTTTTGGCTTACCCTGTAGACGTAAGCACCCTGCCAGGTTTCGAGGGCATATGATCCGGGATAGCGCGACGAGGGGTTCTCGACCTTCTTTATCTCGCTCACCGGTATGACCAGGAGTTGCCTATCCTCCACAAAGAGGAAGGCCTTGTGATCGTGGAGGGCCGCGGAGTCGGTCCCTGCCTCTCCGATCACGACGCTATCGACCTGGGTCGGGCTGTTCACGTCCGAGACGTCAAAGAGGGCGATCTTGAGGCCGGCGACCGAGACCCCGCCCCACTCGTTCTCGCTCGTCTCTTTGCCGATGCCGATGATGTGGTCGGGGCCGTAGGGGTGGAGGTAGTCGGAGTAGCCGGGGATCTTGAGTTCCCCGAGGATGCCCGGGCGCTTCGGGTCGGTTAGATCGATGACGAAGAGCGGATCGATCCGCTTGAACGTCACAAGGTAGAGCCGGTCGCCGGCAAACCGGGCGGCGTAGATCCGCTCGTCCGGCGCGATATACTCGAGCGCCCCGATGGTCTTCATTGTGGAATCGAGGACGTAGACGTTGTTGTACTGAGTTGTCCCTTCCCGCGTCCAGCCCTCGACGGTCGTCGCCACCCTGAGGTTGCCGGCATACTCGTCGAGCGAGAACTGGTTCAGGAGATGCCCGGGGACCTCGCCCATCGCCCGGTAATCGATCTCTCCACCTTCAATCGAGAGCCGGTGGATGAGCGTCCGGTCGCGGGTGCCGGGTTCCACCGGCGGCACCGCGATCCCTGCCGGGCCGCCGGTGGAGACCGGGGCCTGGTTGCGGTAGCCGATGTAGAGGTTCTTCTGCGACGCATAGAGTGTGGTGTCGTAGCCAAGCAGGAAGGTCTCGGCGTCCGGCGTGCCGGTATCGTTCCGGATGGAGAAGGCGCCTGCGGTGTAGAAGATGTAGTTCTGCAGGGGGGTCTTTGGCCGGTAGACGTCGGGCACGATGGGCTCCGCAGTGCCTGTCCTCACCTCGGGAAGGAGTATGTCGTCCCGCACCCAGACCGGGGACTCCCGCGTGAGGGCGTAGACGTGGTCCCCGATCAACCGCGCATCGTAGTAGTCGCCACTAAAGGTCACGTCCCGGACCTGTTCTGGATCTTCTCGGTCGCTTATATCGTAGACATAGGCGTGCGTCACCGTCCGCCAGACCGGGACCGGGGTTACGCTCCCTTCTACGGTGGTCATTCTCTCTTCTGTTGTGGTGGCAAAGACCACCAGGCGGTCTCCGGCAAGAAAGAGCGCTTTCGGGCTCCCGTCGATCCTGCTCTCGGAGATGATCTTCGCATTCTCCGGCGGGAACGCCTCAACGATCGTGAGCGTCTCCCCCGAGATGATGTAGATATACTTCCCGTCGTTCTTCAGGAAGTCGGCCTCGTCCACGCCCTCCACCTGCACGTTCGTCGTGGAGTAGTCGCGGGCCTGCGAAGTCGGAGCGGCCGTCGCCATCGGTGCCGGGGGATTCACCCCGGCCTCGTCCGCGACGCCGCCGGTGGCCCGGTGGTACCCGCCATCGCGCCAGCTGCCTTGCGCGTTCTCTTTTAAGAACGCCTTGATCTCCTCTTTCGATGCAAATTTGATCAGATCGCCCCTGATCTCCGCCCCGTCCTCTTCCGACGCGAGGGCGGTCCCGATGATCGCGGCGACGACCAGACAGCCGAGGGCGACGACGATTGCCGGTTTCCAGTTCTCCATAACCGTCCACCTTCCAATGAAGGAAGATAGACGCAGGGAGGTATCAGGTTTGTGTAACCTACGAATTTTTTCGGAGTTTTGGCACCACCTCATGCGACCGGCGCGGTCGCAAAGATCCAGGCGATGTAGGCGGCGTAGCCGATGAGCAGGACGATCGACCAGCCCCGGACAATGCCCGGTCGGGCAAAGATCAGGGGGAGGATCGCAACCGAGAAGAGGACGACCGCGACTATGTCGAACGCGGACCCGATTGTGACCGGGGCGAGGAGAAGGCTTATCCCGAGGATGAAGAGGAGGTTGAAGATGTTGCTCCCGAGGATGTTGCCGATGGAGATGGCCCCCTCATTCCGTACGGCGGCCATGAGGGATGTCGCAAGTTCAGGCAGCGACGTCCCGACGGCGACGATCGAGAGACCTATGACAAACGCAGGGACCCCGAGGGCCTCGGCGAGGGCGACAGCACCGTCGACGACGAGCTGTGCCCCGATGATGACCGCGGCGAGGCCGAGTCCGATGTAGAGGATATCGGCCCACCCGTGAGACTTGATCTCGATGTCTTCCTCCTCACGCCCCTCCCGTATGAGGAAGTACAGGATGATCACGAAGAGGGTGAGGAACACTGCCCCGGCAAGGGCGTCGAGCGTGCCTCTCGCAGCGAGGAGCGCAAACGCCACGGTGGCCACGAGCATCAGCACGGTGTGCCGGAAAAGTTCCGATCGCGATGCTCCAGATGCGGCAATCATTCCGGGCCGGATGAGGGTGCAGAGCGCGAGAACGAGGGCAATGTTCGCAATATTGCTCCCAAGGATATTCCCGAGGGCGATCCCGGTGTTTCCTGTAGCCGCGGCGTTCGTGCTGACGACGAGCTCGGGAAGCGATGTGCCGAACGCGATGATCGTGGATCCGATCAGGGCCGGAGAGATACTGTATCGGAGTGCGAGGCCGCTTCCGCCCCCTACGAAGAGATCGGCGCCCTTGACGAGGAGGGCCAGGCCGACGATGAGCATAATTGCGGTCACTATCATGGGAGTGCCTCGGGTACGGTGGTAATAGTTGGTCGGAGTTCTCCTAATACGTTTCCGGATTCGAATCGCGGACGACTGTCTAGAACTCGGGGTCGTGTGATTGGCAAAATATTATGTCATCTCTTGCCATAAGGCCCGTATGCCCTATCGGAGTCTCCGAACCCTTTCGGAAGCGGGAAAGGAGTTTATGCGGATGACGGAGCACGAAAACCTGCCGCCATTGGACCAGATGCTGGGCCGTCCGCCGCCGCCGCTCGAAGTCCCGTACACGAAGGGGAGAGCATTCATCCCGCTCCCTCCACCGGAGGATATTGTTCTTCCTGCAATCGATCTCCGTGACGCGATCGAGCAGCGGGAAAGCGTCAGGGATTATGCCCCGGAGCCGCTTGCACTCCACGAACTCTCATTCCTCCTCTGGTGCACCCAGGGGGTCCGGAGGGTGGTCGACGGGGCCTTCACCCTCCGGACGGTCCCGTCCGCGGGCGCCCGGCACGCCTTCGAGACCTACCTCCTGATCAACCGAGTCGAGGACGTCCCTCCCGGGCTCTACCGCTACCTGGCCCTCGAGCATCGCCTTGCCGAAGAGTCGCGCGACCCGGGCCTCCCGAAGCATGTGACTGCAGCCTTCCTGAACCAGCCGCATATCCTTGAGAGCGCCGTCACCTTTCTCTGGATCGCAGTCCCTGGCCGGATGACGTGGCGCTACAGCGAGCGCGGCTACCGCTACCTGCACCTCGATGCCGGCCACGTCTGCCAGAACCTCTACCTCGCGGCATCGGGTATCGGGTGCGGGGTCTGTGCGATCGGCGCCTTCGACGACGCGGCAATCAACCGGCTCCTCGGACTCGACGGTGAAGAGCAATTCCTGATCTACGCTGCGACGGTGGGGAGGAAGGTTTAAGTTGGCGGGCCGAAGGGCATATCCCCCTCCCCGTCATAGATCTCAGGTAACAGTCCCGGTACGAACGTCTGGGACGATGGATGGGAGGGTGCTCGTTTACGTTCACGCTTGACGAACAGATCGTTGCCCTTGAGGCAGAATACGAAAGACTTCTTGCGTTTCCGGAGGACGAGTTCATCGAGATCATCCGCGATGTCGGGTTCTCCTGCGAATGTTGCGGCCGTTGCTGCACCCGTGACTTCAACGGGCACGTCTTTTTGCTCGAGGAGGACACCGATAGTGTCCGCTCGTTTGCACCAGATGTCGTCATCCCGGCACCCGATTTCGATGCCTGCGACCAGCAGGGACACTTTTACGTCATGGGCTACGCCCTCAAGACGAAGCCCGACGGTTCCTGCATCTTCCTCTCGGATGGGAGGAGGTGCACCATCTACGACCGGCGGTTCGCCATATGCCGGATCTACCCCTACATGCTCCACCGGGAGGCCGATGAGACGGGTACCGTGGACTGGCGCCAGATCAGCGGCTTAAACGAGCACGGCTGCTACAACAACCCGATCGATGATGCCGAGTGCCTCCGGATTGCCCGGGAGACCCGGGCGTACGAGGCGGCGTTTCTCGACCAGGCGATCCGGTTCAGGAAAGCCCTCCGGGATCTCTTTGCCCGTGAAGGACTGCGGCATGTCCAGCGGACCTACGATCTTGGGATGCGGGACTTCCAGAAGGGCGTCGAGGTCGAGGTCCGGGTCTTCCACCGGGGACGTTTCGAGCCGCACCGGGTCACCCGCTCGATTTACGACGGCTTATAACCCTCTAATCTCCAGGTCCCCTTGCGGCCTTCTTTGGTCCTGCCCACACCTTTTTCTGTTCTCCAGGCCCGAGTCTGCCCGATGGAGACCGAGATCCTCCTCACCCTGCTGGTGTTCATCGGTTCTGCCGTCCTCTTCGTCACCGGTATCGTCAGGGTCGATGTGGCCGCGCTGCTCGTGACTCTTGCGCTCACATGGCTTGGGCTCATCACACCGCAAGAGGCCCTCTCCGGCTTTTCGAGCAGCGCGGTCATTGCAATGCTCTCGGTGATGGTCCTCGGGCGGGGGCTCGACCGGACCGGGGTGACCATCCGGATCGCCCGTGCAATCGTCGGTTTCGCCGGGACCGGTGAGCGCCGGCTGACCGCCGCTGCATCCCTCGTCGCCGGCGGGCTCTCGGCCTTCATGCAGAGCGTTGGGGCCACCGCCGTCTTTCTTCCCTCGCTCCTGCGAGTCTCATCCTTGACGAGGATCCCGGCATCACGCCTCCTCCTTCCCGTAGGCTACGCCGCGACCCTCGGCGGCACCATCAGCATGGTGGGAGCCGGCACCCTCATCGTCCTCAACGACCTCCTTCAGCAGGCCGGATATCCGCCTTTCGGGCTCTTTGCGGTCACCCCCATCGGTCTGCCGCTCCTTCTCTCCGGGGTGGCACTCTTTTACTTATTTGGGGATCGCCTCCTCCCCAGGCGCGAGAGGACCGACCTGAGCCCGCAGGAGGAGCTGATCCGGACCTGGCAACCCCCTTCACGCATCTTTTATCTGCGAATCCCGGAAAAAAGCCCTCTCGTCGGGAAAACGCGGGAGGATGTGCGGATGATCTCGCGCTACAACCTCCATCTCATATCTCTTACCGAGGAGAGTGAGGTCCTCTATACGCCGTGGCGGTACACTCGATTTGCCTCCGGGCAGGAGCTCGGCATTCTCGGGCAGGACAGTGACGTTGAACGGTTCAGGGCGGATTTCGGGCTTGAGTGGGTCCGGCCGGGGGAGAGTTCCGCAGACATCATGACCGATCCGAACGTGGGGTTTGCTGAGGTGATCGTCCGCCCCTACGCCCCGATCATCGGTAAGACCCTCCGGGAGCTTGAATTCCGGGTGACCTATGGCGCCGAGGTCCTGATTTTTTTTCTCGGGGACGAAAGAGCAAAGAACGAACTTTGCAGACCTGCCCCTGAAGGCGGGGGATACGATGATCGTGCTCGGCCGCTGGGAGCGCCTCCAGGCACTCGGGACGAGCAAGGATTTCGTTCTGGTGACTCCCATCGAGGGGCGGGCGGGGGTTCGCGAACGCGGTGCAAAGACTGCTGTCCTCTGCTTTCTTGCCGCTGTTGGACTCACCTACACGGGCCTCTCGATCGCGACAAGCCTTCTTTCGGGCGTGGTCGCGATAGTCCTCCTCCGCGTCATCTCGATCGATGAGGTCTACCGGGCAATCGATTGGCGGACGCTCGTGCTGATAGCCGGCCTCCTTCCGCTCGGTATCGCCATGGATACGACCGGGACGGCCCGGTTCATCGCCGACCGGATTGTCGACCTGGTCGCCGGGTACCCGACGTTTCTCATTCTCATCGCGATTGCACTGCTTGCGACTGCATTCTCACTGGTTATGTCGAATATCGCCGCCACCGTTCTGCTTGTTCCGCTCGCGGTTGTGATGGCAGATCCGCTCGGGCTCGACCCGCGTGGCCTTGCGCTCCTCGTCGGGATATGCACCTCAAACTCGTTCCTCCTTCCGACGCATCCTGTCAACGCCCTCCTGATGGGCCCCGGGAATTACCGAACCCGCGATTACCTCTTTGCCGGGGGTGCTCAGACGGTCATCTTCATTGCAATCGCCGTCGGCCTCGTATCCCTCCTCTACTTCTGACTCTCTTCTCCGGGTCCAGCAGGCCTCATTCGGGGCCTCGTAGCCCCGGGTAAACCTTTATGCCACTCTGTGTCGACCGGGTGCTCGCTATGGAGCGGGAGTACGATCTTCTTGTCATAGGGACCGGGGTCGCCGGTTCCGACATCGCCTGGCACTGCAGGGATGCCGGGATGCGGGTAGCGATCACGGATCATCAGGATTACGGCGGGACGTGCGCCCTTCGGGGGTGCGTCCCAAAGAGGGTGCTTGCCGGTGCCGCCGCGACAGTGGCCCGTGTTCACAATATGCAGGGGAGGGGGGTCTCGGGCGAGGTCTCGATCGACTGGCCAGAGCTCGTCGCTTTCGAACGCACGTTCCCCGGCCCCATTCCGAGACGGAAGGAGGAGGGCTTTCGGGAGGCGGGGATCCATACCTACCACGGGTTCGCACGGTTTATCGGGCCGAACCGGGTAACGGTCGGCAACGATACGGTCACGGCCCGCTACATCGTGATCGCCACCGGTGCCCGCCCCCATCCTTTGAACGTCCCGGGAGAGGACCTGGTCACAACGAGCGATGAGTTCCTCTACCTCGATACGCTTCCCGAGCGGATCGTCTTCATCGGCGGGGGCTATATCTCGTTTGAGTTTGCGCATGTTGCAGCAAGGGCCAACTCGAAGGTGACCATCCTCCAGCGGAGCGGGCGGCTCTTGAAGGGGTTCGACCCCGATGTGGTCGAGCGGCTGGTGCTGGCCTCAAAGGAGATCGGGATCGACGTGCAGGCGAATATGCCGCTTCGCTCGATCGAGAAGAATGGAGCGGGCCTGCGGGTGCGGGCCGGAAGAGAGGGCGAGGAGAAAACCTTCGAAGCCGATATGGTCGTTCACGGGGCCGGCCGGGTCCCGATGATTGAGGGCCTCGATCTGGCGGCCGGAAACGTCGCAACCGACCGCCGGGGCATCGTGGTCAACGATTACCTCCAGAGCGTCTCAAACCCCGCCGTCTACGTCGCCGGGGACGCAAACCCGCTAAGCCCGCAGCTGACGCCGGTGGCTGTGATGGACGCCCACCTCGTCGTCGACAACATCCTTGGCGGGAACGTGCGGACCGCGGACTACTCGGTCGTCCCGAGCGTCGCCTTCACAACCCCGCCCATCGCGTCCGTCGGGCTCACGGAGAAGCGGGCGAAGGAGAAGGGGATTTCATACACCGTCAACGCCGGCGACCTCTCGGGCCGCTTCACGAACCGGAGCATCGGCGAAAGACACGTCGGCTACAAACTCCTGGTCGAGCGCGAGACCCGCCGGGTCATCGGGGCGCACCTCATCGGTCCTCACGTCGAGGAGGTGATCAACATATTCGCCCTCGCTATCAAGCATAACCTGACGGTGGACGATCTCGCGCTGGACGCGATCCCGTGGGCTTACCCGAGCGGCACCTACGATATCATCCACATGATCTACCCGCTGGTGAGGAAGTGAGAGCGACAGCGCCCCAGGGTGTGGCTGAAGAGTATTTGAGAGGCCATCTGGTTCTGAGGGGCGGCGGAAGTGCAAGTCTGGGCGAGCACCGTGAGCGAGGGGTAGATGAGTGATCACATTTTGTTTTCTTGTACCCGAGGATTCGTGGACTTCACCGGCACATCTGCTTGCCCACGGCTTTCCAGTGGTTATCGCGTCTGGGGGAGGGGTTTCAGGGG
>NZ_LFRO01000085.1:0-332 GCF_001512385.1 Methanoculleus sp. DTU007
GTGGATGTCCCGCTGGGGATTGAGGTCGGTTTCAAGAACACCGGAAACGTCGTGGTGACCCCCGAGATCACCGCCGTCATCTCCCGGGACGGGTCGGTCATCGACACCGTTACCTGGGCCGAGACGTCGGTCCGTCCGGGGACCACGGAACAGATCGTCGTGCGCTGGCCGAACGATGGGTTCCCCACCGGAACCTACCAGGCGAACGTTATGGTCTCGCTCCGTGGCGAGGTACTGGCAGACGAGAACCGCACCTTTGAAATCCTGCCGCTGGGGTCCCTGACCCGGCAGGGTGAACTGACCGATCTCAACTATGACGGAGCGCTCGTCGT
>NZ_LFRO01000085.1:385-639 GCF_001512385.1 Methanoculleus sp. DTU007
TCACCGGGCTCTTCAAGAACTCGGGGTCCATCGCAACGAGGGTCAAACTCTCGGGCGAGGTCTACCGGGGCGGAAGCCTTGTCGATGTCATAACCGGGGACGAGATGACCGTTCTGGTCTTCTCGGAGGACGCCCTGACCGCGTATTACACCCCGACGGAACCGGGGGAGTACACGGTGAAGACCTGTGCCGTCTTCGAGGGCAAGACGACCGATGCAAAGGATATATCCTTTACCGTTCAGTCCGATTCGTCG